>NZ_JBFULQ010000017.1:0-26830 GCF_054049815.1 Mesorhizobium sp. P5_C1
CCGATATGACAAGCGGATTGCGCTCGGCGACAACGACGCGAATGCGTTGCTGTCCTGATGTGGCCTCGTTCGTTCTCGCCGACCTTGCGTTCAAGGGCTTCCGTTCTGGACCGGTTGCGGGCATGGGCGGACCCGGCTGGTATCCGGACCCTATGCCATGACAATCGCCGCAACCGCACCACGGTGCTCTTTCCCCAGCGACATGCGCTGTCGCGCCACCTGAACCGGTACCCAGTTGGTTTTGACGGGATCGGCATCGTCAGCCCAGCGCTCGGCGATGTCCGCCTCTGGCGACGTCAGGCCGGTAGGAGCGCGCGTATTTCGTTTGATATTCCGTGCGTTAGGACCATAGGTTCCCAAATCGAATCGTGCTGCCGCGCCATCTCTGGATCGAGCGGCGGATTCTCCCCAAAAGCGGTTTCCACTTTTGGGTCCGATGCTCTAGACCTGAGACGCACCTTTTCCGGGATTGCGATGGCGGGAGGCGCTGGTGGAAGGCCAGGACGAACGGACGACCGGCGCCAGGGCCGCTGAAGACGCCCACGCCGATATTTATGGCGAGGATGGCGCCGTCCTTTCGTCCTTCCTTGCCCAGATCGGTGCGGCGATCGCCGACCGCGACACGCTCACGCTCAAGCACGAAGTCGACCACCTGCACCAGTCGGAGCTCGGCGACCTGCTCGAGGCTCTGCATCCCGAACAGCGCCGCACGCTGGTCGAATTGTTGGGCGCCGATTTCGACTTCTCCGCGCTGACCGAGGTCGACGAGGCGATCCGTATGGAGATCGTCGACAATCTGCCCAATGCGCAGATCGCCCAGGCGGTGCAGGAGCTCGATTCCGACGACGCGGTCTACATTCTCGAAGACCTCGAAAAGGAAGACCAGGACGAGATCCTGTCGCAACTGCCGTTCACCGAGCGGATCAGGCTGCGCCGCTCGCTCGACTATCCGGAAGAGACGGCCGGCCGCCGCATGCAGACCGAGTTCGTCGCGGTGCCGCCGTTCTGGACGATCGGCCAGACCATCGACTACATGCGCGAGGACAAGAACCTGCCCGAGCGCTTCAGCCAGATCTTCGTCATCGATCCGACCTTCAAGCTGCTCGGCGCCATCGACCTCGACCAGATCCTGCGCACCAAGCGCGCGGTCAAGGTGGAAGAGGTCATGCATGAGACGCGACACGCCATTCCCGCCACCATGGACCAGGAAGAGGCGGCGCGGGAATTCGAACAGTATGACCTTCTGTCTGCCGCCGTTGTCGACGAGAACGAACGGCTGGTCGGCGTGCTGACCATCGACGACGTCGTCGACGTCATACAGCAGGAAGCGGAAGAAGATCTCCTGCGCATGGGCGGCGTCGGTGACGAAGAGCTCTCCGACAGCATCTTTTCGACCTCGCGCTCGCGCGTGCCTTGGCTGCTGGTCAACCTCTTGACCGCATTCCTGGCGGCATCGGTGATCGGCCTGTTCGACCGCACGATCGAGCATATCGTGGCGCTGGCAGTGCTGATGCCGATCGTCGCCGGCATGGGTGGCAATGCCGGCTCGCAAACCATGACGGTCACCGTGCGCGCGCTGGCGACCAAGGATATCGACATCTACAATGCCGGCCGCATCATCCGCCGCGAGATGGGTGTCGGCTTCATCAACGGAATCGTCTTTGCCATCCTGATCGGCATCGTCGCCGCGACCTGGTTCCACGACAACAATCTGGGCGGCATCATCGCCGCGGCGATGATCATCAACATGTTCGCGGCCGCTTTGGCCGGCATCCTGATCCCGCTGCTGCTCGACCGTTTCAAGATCGATCCGGCGGTCGCTTCGGCGGTCTTCGTCACCACGGTCACCGATGTCGTCGGCTTCTTTGCCTTTCTCGGCATTGCCACGTGGTGGTTTGCGGTGCCTTGAAGGCGCATCGTGCCCTCAATTGACTTTTACGTAAATGCCGTGCGAGGCTTGCGCGGGGTGCCATGTCGATTCCGGCTTGGCATGGGTTTGGTTCGGGACAGGAGGGGGTGCCGCATGGCGATCCCCGGGTTCCGGGGTGTGGGAGTGACAATGCGGGAATATTATTCGATCACCGAGCTGACCCGCGAATTCGACGTGTCGACGCGGACGCTGCGCTTCTATGAGGACGAGGGGCTGGTGCAGCCGGTGCGGCGCGGCCGCACGCGGCTGTTTCGCCCGTCCGACCGCCACCTCATTCGCCAGATCATGCGGGGAAAACGGCTCGGCTTTTCGATCAATGAGATCCGCGAAATCATCCAGATGTACAAGGAGCCCCCCGGCGAGGTCGGTCAACTCAAGCTGATGATCAAGCGCATCGAGGAAAAGCGCGAGGACCTGCGGCAGAAGCGCCGCGACCTCGAGGAGACGCTGGCCGAACTCGACCAGGCCGAGGAATCCTGCGTCGAGCGGCTCGTCGAACTCGGCGTCAATACGTAGCGCTGTTCAAATCCAGCGCCGCACTCTCTTGGCGTAGTCCCGGTATTTCTTGCCGAATTTCGCCGCCAGCACCTTTTCCTCGCCCTCGATCGCGACCTTCTGCGTGACAAAGGCAGCGATGAAGGCGAGCGGCAGGAACCATACGATCCCCGAGACAAAGGCGACGCCGATCAACAGCAGCGTGTTGGCCAGATACATCGGATTGCGGGTAATGCCGAACGGGCCTGTGGTAACCAGGTGATCGGGCACCGCGTTGGGATTGAGCGTGGTCTTGGCCCGAATCATGGTGCGGATCGCGGTGAACCAGAGTGCCGCGACGCCGAGCAGGGCCACCCAGCCGGCGGCGAACAGGATATCGCCCAAGAGGTCGCCAATCCAGGGCAGGGGATAGAGCAGGCCGAGTGCGATGCTGATGGCGATGGCAGCAATGTAGATCACTGGCGGCCACGGTATGAGCCCTGCCTTCGGCTGGTTCTCGGTCATTTGACCCCTCCCTCCGTCATCTTGTCTTCGGTCTTGGCGGTGCACATACCGGCGAGATCGGATATATGCGTCTTCCATTCGGCAGTCTGGTCGTTGTTGTAGAGCCGATCAAGTGAGGCTTCGCTCTCGAGCGTGTCGAGCATGCAGACACAGTAGCTCGAACAGAATTCGATGTCGCGCGACTGCTCGCAAGACAGCTGGCAGGTCTTCAGGAAGTTCACCTGCGGGGTTTCGACCTTCGCCGGCATGACTTGCGCGAACAGCCACACACAGCCGATCAAAAGCGGCTGGTGGATCAGGTAGAAGGCCAGGCTGTGGCGGCCGATGAAGATCAGCGGGTTGGCCCAGCGGCCGGGTGTCAATTCGGCAAGCCGGGCAAGCAAGCCCGAAGCGGAGGCGAGTTTAGTTACCGCGATGCCTGCAAGTACGGCGCCGAACCACGGAAACAGCGGCACGTAGTCGTTGGAACGCGGATTGATCGCCGACAGGCCGATCCACCACAGCCATGGATGGTCGAAGGCCTCGAAGCGCAGATAGACGGGCGCTGCGATGACCAGCGCTGCCACAAGCAGCGTCAGCAGCGCGGGCAGCCGCAGGAACGCGAGGCCGAGCAGGCTGGCCAGCGCGATCTCGTGCAGGATGCCGAAGAAGATAAAACCGTCCGGGGTGGCAATGCGGGTGGCAACCGAGATGGCGATCGCCGCTCCGGCGACCATGGCGAAGCGCCTCCAGAAGCCGTTCCAACGGATTTGCCGGCCATGGGCGAGGTATAGGCTGACGCCGACCAGGAACAGGAAGGTCGAGGCGATGCAGCGCGCGTAGACCTTCCACCAGCCGAAGGCGGTGAGGCCCGGGTCGGTATAGCCGAAGAATTCCAGGTCCCAGGTGAAGTGGTAGCTCGCCATGGCGATGAGCGCGATGCCGCGCACGATGTCGATGGCGACGATGCGCTTCGGTCGATCCTGAACAGATGCGGTCGGCGTGTGGATGCTCATGGTCTCGTATTTCTGATTCAGCCCCGCAAGACGACTATCACGGTTGCCACGGACAAAAGAAGGCCGGCAGCTTCGGGTATAGGCTGCGCTGCAGACGCTGGATCAGGCGCCGCCTTAGGCCAGCGCCGGAAAGCCTTTGGCCGACTTCGCTTTTGCCGGATAGGCGTCGGTTTCCTGTTACCCGCGCAGGAATCACCACGGCAGATTTGACCCGCTGATTCTGCTTTGGGGAAGCAATGTCCACCCATGTGCGCCACCCGGTCTGGCTGCCGGCCTTGCGGCCGGCCGACGCGCGCACCTTCGCCTCGCTCTATGCGGTCGAATCCTTCGCCCGCGCCACGGTGTCGAGCGTCATCCCGATCCAGGCCTACGAGATCCTGCATAACGAGCAGATCGTCTCGATCCTCTACACCATCGTGGCGATGCTCGGCCTGTCGGTAACGCTGTTCATGCCGATGCTGATCCGACGCTTTGCCCGGCGCTGGGTCTACACGGCAGGCGCCTGCCTGCTGGCCATCGGCGCGTTGTTCTTCGTCACCCATACGCTTGCCGGACAATTGGCCGGCATGCTGTGCCGCGTGATGGGCGCCAGCGCGCTGTCGATCACGCTCAACCTCTACATCATGGACCACATCCGCAAGACCGATTTCATGCAGGCCGAATCACTGCGCATGGCGTGGTCGATGTTGGCCTGGACCGGCGGGCCGACGCTCGGCATCTTCCTCTACACGCGCTTCGGCATCTACGCCGCGCATGGTGCGGTGGCGGTGTTCGCGCTGGCCTTGCTGGCGCTGTTCTGGACCTACCGCCTGGGCGACAACCCATCGATCCGCCCTGGCAAGATGCGGCCGGCCAATCCGCTCGCCAATATCGGTCGCTTCGTCGCCCAGCCCAGGTTGCGGCTGGCCTGGCTGATCGCCTTCGGCCGCTCCTGTTTCTGGACGACGTTCTTCGTCTACGGGCCGCTGTTCATGGTCATCACCGGCGAGGGCAAGCTGGCCGGCGGTCTTTTGGTTTCGGCCGGCAATGCGCTGCTGTTCATGGCCATTTTCTGGGGCAAGGCGGGAAAGCGCTTCGGTGGCCGCCGAACCATGACATTTGCCTATTTCGCCATGTCGGCCATGCTGCTGGCGGCGGGTGCGGTTGGCCAAACCGTGCCGCTGCTCACCGGCGCCTTGCTGCTCTGCGGCGCTTTCTTCACCATCGCGCTCGATGCGCTGGGCTCGACCGCCTTCATGCGCTCGGTGCGATCCTATGAAAGGTCGCAGATGGCGGCGGTCTACCGGACCTATCTCGACTTTTCCGAACTGACGCCGCCGCTGGTCTATTCGGTGGTGCTGGCGTTCTTCGGGCTGGGCTCGGTGTTCGTCACGCTCGGCCTGCTGGCGGCGGTCTGCGGCTTCGTGACCTGGCGATACCTGCCGAAATCGCTGTGATCTTCAGGGCTTGGGGATAACCGCTGCGTGCCGCTCGCGGATCCAGTTGTGGAAGCGGTGCAGGTCGTACTCCTCGGGCATCAGCACGCCGGCCGCATGGCGCATCGAGCGCAGACCTTTCTGATTGACCTCGCAGATCGCCGCATCCTCCTCCAGCACCTGTTTGCCGAAGGCGACGATGTTGTCGATGTCGGTTGCATCAAGCGCCTCCGGCGCAAACAGCCATTCGGCGACAAGCTCGGTCTGCTCGGGGCCAAGCGGCACCAGCCGCACGGTCCTGATATAGTCGACATGGCCGACGACGAACATCGACGGCAGGTTGGTGGCGTAGGTCTGGCCGGCGGCGCGTTCGGCTGATGTGAGGCCGGCAAAGACCGGCCCATGCGCCTGTCCGTCGCGCGACCATGTCTGCGCGCCGGCGCGCAGGCCGCCGGAAAACTCCGGCGCGTCATTGTCGGCGTGGCGGGACCATTCGGGATCGTCATGGCGGCCCATCAGGCCGCGGCCATAGATCGGCACCAGCCGCGACAGGTCCTTGTGGACGCCCGGACAATGCAGGCACTCGTTGAAGTTTTCCCAAAAGATCTTCCAGTTGCAGTTCATCACCTTTCGCAGCACATGGCCGGTAACAAGCGTCTCCAGCGGCCAGTTGGCGAGACTGCCGGATGCTGGATCGAAGGATATTTCCGCCGAGCCGGCGGCGTCCTCCTGCAGATTGACGAAGACAAAACCGCGCCATACGGAGAGCGCCACGCGATAGAGCGGATGATTTGCCTTGTCGAAGCCTTCCGGCAGCGACTTCGACGGCACGCGCACGAGGTCGCCGCGCAGCGAATAGGACCAGGCATGGTAGGGGCAGGTGATGAGCCGCGCCTTCAGCCGGCCTTCGCGTTCCTGGCAAAGCTGCGAGCCGCGATGGCGGCACGTGTTGTGGAAGGCGCGCAGTTCGCCGGTTTCGTCGCGGAGCGCGACGATTTCCTGCGTGCCGACGCGGAAGGTGCGGAATGAAAGCGGCTGCGCAAGGTCGGCCTCGCGGCAGACGAGCAACCAGCTTTTGTACCAGATGGCGTCGAGATCGCGCTGATAACTGTCCGCATCCCAATAGGCCGACGATGGCAGCGTGGGTTCGGCCCGGGTCAGGCCGTTGTAGGGATCGCGCTCGCTGGCAATGGGCTGCATGGCTGGCTTCCTGTGGACTTGTCAGCCGACACCCGACCACGGGAATTGTCAATTGTTGTGCCGGAGACCCGATTTATCTGGATGGCGCAATCGCGCTGGTTGTCGGCGGAATTTGGTTTGCCGGTCGCGACGATTTTCCCTATAGTCGCGCTTGTCGTCGGTTCCGTTTGGAGCCAAGAGGGAATGCGGTGCGGGCGGACTTGTTGCCCAATGCCGTGGCTGCCCCCGCAACTGTGTGCGGTAGTCCTCTCCATATGCCACTGAAGGTTTCTCTTCGGGAAGGTGGGGAAGGGCGCTGATCCGCGAGCCAGGAGACCTGCCGGCGACAGGAAACTGACTTCGATGCCCTCGGGTGGAGGGTGAAAGGACAAGACATGACTACCGCTTCCGTCTCCCTCGGCGCCTCCGTCTCCTCGCAGTCGCGCTTCATGCAGCTTGCACTCGTGGCGCTGCTCGGCATCTTCGTCGTCGGCTTTGTCGGCTTCTCGCATATCGATGCGGTCCACAATGCGGCTCACGACTATCGCCATTCGATGGCGTTTCCCTGCCACTGACGAGGATTTGACATCATGAACCTGTTTCGCAACGTCGTGTTCATCGCGGCGATCGCAGGGCTCGTGGCCGGCGTCGTTCTCGCATGCCTGCAGGCCTATGCCACCGTGCCGCTGATCCTCAAGGCGGAAGTCTACGAACAGGCCGGCGGCGGCCATCACCATGACCATGCCGCTCCTGCCGCAACCGATACCAGCGCCATGAGCACAGCCGCTCCGGCGGGGAATGCGATGAGCTCCGCCGCCCCGGCGCCGGCGGAAGCAGCCGCTCCGGCGGCGGAAGACGAAGGCTGGGCGCCGGCCGACGGTTTCGAGCGTTTCGCCTTCAGCGTTGTCGCCAATATCGTCACCGGCATCGGTTTTGCGCTGATCCTGGTCGCGGTTTCCGAATTCGCCGGCGGCATCGGCAATTGGCGCCAGGGCGTGTTCTGGGGCCTGGCCGGCTTTGCCGTGTTCACGCTGGCACCGGGCCTCGGCCTGCCACCGGAATTGCCTGCCATGCCGGCGGCCGATCTCACGCAGCGCCAGATCTGGTGGTGGGCGACGGTGGTGGCGACCGCGGCGGGTCTCGGCCTGATCGCGTTCCGCAAGTCGCTGCCGCTTGCAATCCTTGCCGTCCTGCTGATCGTCGCGCCGCATATTGTCGGCGCACCGCAGCCCGACAGTTTCGAGACGCCGATCCCGGAAGGCCTGCACCACCAGTTCGTGGTGGCGGTTACGGTGACCAACCTGGTGTTCTGGCTGGTGCTCGGCGCCGTCGTCGGCGTGGTGCGCGGCCGCTTCACCGGCACCGCGACCAGCCTGCGCGACAGCTTTGCCTGATCGCAGCAAGCTGACCTTCATCATCGGCGGTGCGCGCTCCGGCAAGAGCGCGCATGCCGAAACCCTGGCGACGGTTCTACCCTCGCCATGGACCTATATCGCCACGGCGCAAGCCTATGATGACGAAATGCGTGAGCGTATCGCGTTGCACCGCTCGCGGCGCGGCGAGGGCTGGGCGACCATCGACGCACCGCTCGATCTCGCCGGCACGCTCGAGGCTTTGCCGGACGATCAGCCGGTGCTTGTCGACTGCCTGACACTGTGGCTGACCAATCATATGCTGGCCGAACACGACCTCGACCTTGAATGCCGTCGGCTGACGGACGTGCTGTCGCGGCCGCGCGGGCCCTGGTTCGTCGTGTCCAATGAAGTCGGCCAAGGGATCGTGCCGGACAACGCACTGGCGCGCCGTTTTCGCGATGCCGCCGGCCGGCTCAACCAGCAGGTGGCCGCTGTCGCCGACACGGTGCTTCTGATGGTGGCGGGGCTGCCGCTCAAGGTGAAATGAAATGACCGATATCGACAACAAGACCGACCGGGATGAAGAACGCCACCGCGCCAAGATGGCCAAGCGCAAGGCGGTGCAGGATGCCGAGGTGGCGGCCAAGACGATCGAGAAGGGGCTGCTGATCGTCAACACCGGGCCGGGCAAGGGCAAGACCACCGCTGCTTTTGGTCTGGCTTTGCGGATACTCGGCTACGGCAAGCGTGTCGGCGTCGTCCAGTTCATCAAGGGCAAATGGCACACCGGCGAGAAGGATGCCTTCGCCGCCTTTGGCGACCGCGTCGTCTGGCACGCCATGGGCGAGGGGTTCACCTGGGAGACCCAGGATTTGAAGCGCGACATCGCGGCGGCCGAAGCCGCATGGGCCAAAGTGCTCGATCTGATGGCCGATCCGTCGATCAGCCTGTTGGTGCTCGACGAGCTGAACATCGCACTGCGCTACGATTATCTCGATCTCGACAAAGTGGTTGCGGCGCTGAAGGCGCGGCGCGAGGGCCTGCATGTCGTCGTCACCGGCCGCAACGCCAAGCCGGCAATGGTCGAGGCGGCCGATCTCGTCACCGAAATGGGTGTAACCAAACACCATTTCTCGGCGGGCGTGAAGGCGCAGCAAGGCATCGAGTTCTGATAGCCTTAACCAGCAGGCCCGATCACGCGACGATGACGATTGCCGAGACCAAACCGAACAGCGCGATCAGCAGATAATCGGCGACACGATAGAGTTTCAGCGCCTGCCTGATATCGATGCTGTCGGCTTCGCGGCGGCCGCCTTCGCCCATGAAGACGTCGTCGACCAGCACGCCGCCGTAGCTGCGCGGCCCGGCGAGGGCCAGGCCGAGCGCGCCGGCCATCGCCGCTTCCGGCCAGCCGGCATTGGGCGAGCGGTGTTTTTTCGCGTCGCGCCACACGGCATGCCAGGCGTTTTTCGCATCAGCACCCCTGACCAGGAATGCGGCCAGCACGATCAACAGCGCCGTCAGCCGCGATGCCGGCAGGTTGATCCAATCGTCGAAGCGCGCCGCCGCCCAGCCGAACGCTTCGTGGCGCGGGGTGCGGTGGCCGATCATCGAATCGGCGGTGTTGGCGGCCTTGTAGGCAGCGCCTCCGGCCAGCCCGGCGACCCCGGTCCAGAAGGCGGGAGCAACGATGCCGTCGGAAAAATTCTCGGCCAGGCTCTCGATCGCCGCGCGGCTGACACCGGCCCGGTCCAGCGATTCGGGATCGCGGCCGACAATGCGCGAGACGGCGATGCGTCCAAGAGCAAGGCCACCTGTGTCGAGCGCGTCGGCCACGGCCTCGACATGCTCGTAGAGGCTCTTCTGCGACAGAAGCGATGTCGCCAGAAGGGCGGCAATGATCAATCCCATGGGAACGAACCAGAGCAGGATCTGCACGCCGAGCCCGATCGCCGCCGGCACCAGCACGATGACCAACAGCGCCTGGACACCACGCTTGCGACGCAGCGCGTCGGGATCAGTGGCGCGGTTGAGCCGGCCGTCGAGAAAGGATATCAGCCTGCCGAACCACGTCACCGGATGGCCGATGGCGCGAAACAGCCAGTCCGGGTAACCCAGGACGAATTCAGCGGCCAATGACAGGAAAGCGATCAGGATTGACATGAAGCTTCTTGATGGGGCGGCGGTGGACCATGGTGGAAGTCTCGGCCGGGCGAGGGCGCTTTTCCCCAACGCGCCGCAGCCTTTCGTCGACCTCTCGACCGGTATCAATCCGCACTCCTACCCGCTTTTCGAGTTGCCCGCCACCACCCTGTCGCGGCTGCCGGAGGCCGGACGTGGCCGCGAGCTGGTCGAGATCGCGGCGAGCGCCTATGGCGCGCCTTCGCCGGCCAACCTTGTCGCGGCACCCGGCACGCAGATCCTGTTGCCGCGCGTCGCATCGCTGATAGCGCCCGGCAAAGCGCTGGTGCTGGGTCCGACCTATGCCGAACATGCGCGGGCAGCGGCGATCGCCGGGCACGCGGTGACGGAGGTCGGCGATTTCGAAGTGTTGGCGGAAGCCGACCTTGCCATCATCGTCAATCCCAACAATCCGGATGGGCGCATCATCGCGCGCGACAGGCTGCTGGCGCTGGCCGCAGGGCTGCGCGCCAAGGGCGGGCTGCTGGTCGTCGACGAGGCGTTCATGGATGTCGGCCCGCGTCAGCACAGCCTTGGCGGCGATGTCGGCCGGGGCGGCATCGTGGTGCTGCGCTCGTTCGGCAAGTTCTTTGGCCTGGCCGGGCTGCGGCTCGGTTTTGCGCTTTCCGATGCGGCGACGGTCGGCCGGCTGGACAACCAATTCGGACCATGGGCCGTCGCCGCCCCGGCGCTGGAATATGGCATCCGCGCGCTTGCCGATATCGACTGGCAGGACGCGATGCGGGCATCCCTTGCGGAGGCATCGGCACGGCTCGACGCGCTGTTCGGCCGCTTCGGCGCTGCTGTCGCGGGCGGCACCACATTGTTCCGCTATCTCCACTTGCCCGACGCCGCCGACCTGTTCGCCACACTTGGCGAGCGAGGCATCCTGCTGCGCCATTTCGCCGACCGTCCTGGCGTCTTGCGCGCCGGCCTGCCGGGGAGCGAGGTGGAATGGCAGCGGCTCGAATCCGCTCTTGCCGAATGGGCGTCGCGGCGCAAGGATCGATCGAAGGGTTCGAAACAATGATCCATGTCTGTTCGCTGGCAAAGGTCGAGGAAACGGTGGCAAGGACCGGCGCCGATCGCATGCTGTCGTTGCTCGCCGCCGGAACCGATGTTGTGCGCCCGGCCTCGATCGCCCGGGAGAATCATCTGCATCTGGTCATGCACGACATTGCGGTGGCGCAGGACGGCATGACCATGCCGGGCGAGGAGCATGTCCGCAACCTGCTCGATTTCGCGCGCCGATGGGACCGGGCAAAGCCGATGGTCGTGCATTGCTATGCCGGCATCAGCCGCTCGACCGCCTCGGCCTACATCATCGCCGCGGCATTGGCACCGAAGCGCGACGAAGCCGAACTGGCTCAGACGCTGCGGACGCTGTCTCCCTCAGCGACGCCCAACCCGCGGCTGATTGCGGTGGCCGACCTCCTGCTCGACCGCAACGGCCGCATGATCGAGGCGATCCAGGCGATCGGGCGCGGCGCCGACGCTTTTGAAGGAGCGCCCTTTGCGCTGAAGATCGACCTCTAGGACATGTTGATATTCAGGTGACCTGCCCTGAGACGGGAGTGCTATTTCAGCCAGTCGGCAAGCTCTGCCTTCCGCACATCGCGCAGCAGGCTGATGAAACCATCGGCCTGATGTTCTGATGTCAGCCGGCCTTTCTCGGCCGTGGCGATGCTGGCATCGCCGACCACGCCATTCGGGTTGAGATCGCTGGCGATCCAGGCAAAGGCATGGGTGCCGGTGTGGCGCAGCAGCGAAAATTCCTTTTCAGCCTTCGCGACATTGGAAACGAAATTGTCGGCCTTGCCCATGTCGACGAGATCTGGCCGGAAATGCAGCATCAGCGACGTCTCGACATCGCCGCCATGGATGCCGTGACGGTCCTCGATTTCGGTGTACATGCCCGCCGGGCGGCCAAAGCGCTGCCAGCTGGTCTTCACCGCCAGCATGTTTTCGCGCACGCGCAGTTCGCGCGTGACGATGCCCATGATCTCTTCATTGCCGCCATGCGAATTGACGACGATCAGCTTGCGCACGCCGGCCCGTGCGATCGACAGGCCAATTTCGGTCCAGGCGTCGACCAGCGTCGTTGCCGGCAGGGTGAGGGTGCCCGGTGCGTGAAGATGCTCGTTCGACTTGCCCACCGCCTGCACCGGCAGGATGCGGATGTCGAGATCGTCTGGAAGGCGGGCAATCACTGTGTCGAGCATGCCGTTCATGATCGCAGTGTCGGTCGAGACCGGCAGATGCGGACCATGCTGCTCGATCGCCGCCAGCGGCAGCACGGCGATCGTCGCCTCCGGGTCGATCGAGGCGTATTCGGTCGTGCGGTAGTCGCCCCACCACACGCGTTTGTTTGCAACGGTCATGTCACGCCTCTTCGATAATAGGTCAGACCTAGCGCGGCAAGCGCGGCCTGTCGATCACCCAGCCGCGATGGCCTCGACCTCGACCTTGAATTCAGGCCGGGCGAAACCCGAGACGATCATCAGCGTCGAGGCCGGCGCCGGGCTGGAAAACAGCCGGTCGCGGACATCCATATAGGGTCGCAGGTGCGCGCGGTCGGTGACGTAGGCGTTGATGCGGACGATATCCTGCAGCACCAAACCGGCCTCTCCGAGCACTGCCGCGATGTTGCGGAAGCAGAGTTCGGCCTGTGCGCCGGCATCTTCCGGTATCTGGTCGTCCGCCGTGATGGCGACCTGGCCCGAGCACAGCACCAGCCGCTTGCCGGCGGGCACCTCGACGCCGTGGCTGTAGCGGGCAAAGGGTGGTTTTATCGACTTCGGGGTGAGGAACTTGAACATGGCAATCTCCGGTTCGCCGGTAGCCTAAGACCGGATGCACCATACCTTCAAGATGGCGGTGCATGTCGCTGGGGCGATTGTGGACAGGCGTTCAAAAAATAGGCACGATGCCTCCGGTGCAGCACGACCCGTCCGGCTTCGCAGATGGCTGTGGTGCAAGCGGGCGGTCCCGGCGCAAGACGCCGGTGGCATGTGTCTTGCTTCTTGAATCTCTGGTGTCGAGCCTGGCGCGTGGCGTGCCGGAGCAAACAAAGGGTGATGTTGATGTACGGAAAACAGAAGATCTCGGTGGCGGTGGTGGCCCTGCTTGCGGCCAGCACGCTCGGTGCCGCGGCGAATGAAAAAGTCACCTTCGGCACCAACTGGTTGGCCGAGCCGGAGCATGGCGGATATTATCAGGCGGTGGCTGACGGCACCTACGCCGCCTGCGGCCTCGACGTCACCATCATGCAGGGCGGTCCGCAGGTCAGCGGCCGGCCGATGCTGCTTGCCGGCAAGATCGATTTCTACATGGGCGGCAATCTGCTGTCGGCTTTCGATGCCGTCCAGCAAGGCATTCCGATGCGCGTGGTGGCGGCGGATTTCCAGAAGGACCCGCAGGTCATCATGTCCCACCCCGGCGAGGGGCTCGACAAGTGGGAAGATCTGAAGAACGCCGACCAGTACATATTGGGCGACGAGGGCGTGCAGACCTTCTTCCAGTGGATGGTCATCGAGCTCGGCTTCGACGCCGCCAAGCGCGCGCCCTACACCTACAACACCGCTCCCTTCCTCGCCAACAAGAAGTCGATCCAGCAGGGCTACGTCACCTCCGAGCCGTTCGCGGTCAAGAAGGAAGGCGGCTTCGTACCGAACCAGTTCCTGCTTGCCGACTATGGCTGGGACACCTACTCGACGACGATCGAGGTGATGCAGGACACGATCGACAAGAAGCCGGAGGTGGTCCAGTGCTTCGTCGATGGCTCGGCCAAGGGCTGGTACAAATATCTCTACGGCGACAACAAGGCCGCCAACGACATGATCAAGAAAGACAATCCTGACATGAGCGACGAGCAGATCGCTTTCTCGATCGAGCAGATGAAAAAGTTCGGCCTTGCCGATTCAGGCGACACCGAAAAGCTCGGCATCGGCGCCATGACCGACGCGCGCATCCAGAGCTTCTACGACAAGATGGTCAAGGCCAAGGTCACGCCAGCCGGCATCGACATCAAGAAGGCCTACACGCTGACCTTCGTCAACAAGGGTGTCGGGCTCGAGCTGAAGAAGTAGGCCGTTCCGGCATGATGCAGGAGAATGTGGCGCAAGCGCCGGCGAACGCGTCGGATGTCGCTCCGACATTGCTGGCGCTGCGTGGCGTCGGCAAGGTCTTTTCCAACGGCGTGACGGCGCTCAACGATGTCGATCTGACGATCCGGGAAGGCGATTTCCTCAGTCTGCTCGGACCGTCCGGTTGCGGCAAGTCGACGGCGCTGCGGCTGATCGCCGGCCTGTCGACCCCGACCTCCGGCGTGCTCGACTGGCGCGGCGGCGGCTCGCTTGACCGCTCCAACATCGGCTTCGTCTTCCAGGAGCCGACGCTGCTGCCCTGGGCCAGCGTCTTCGACAATGTCTGGCTGCCGCTCAGGCTGAAAGGCGTTTCCCGCGCCAAGGCGGCGCCGGCGGTGACGCAAATGCTGGCGCGGGTTCACCTGACCGGCTTCGAAGACGCGGTGCCGCGCGAACTGTCCGGCGGCATGAAGATGCGTGTCTCGATCGCGCGCGCCATGGTGACGAAACCGCGTGTGCTGTTGATGGACGAGCCGTTCGCCGCGCTCGACGAGATCACCCGCTTCAAGCTCAACAACGATCTTCTGGAGCTGTGGCAGGACGAGCGCTTCACCGTCGTCTTCGTCACCCACAGCGTCTTCGAAAGCGTGTTTCTCTCCAACCKCGTCGTCGTCATGGCGGCGCGGCCGGGCAGGGTGTTCGACGAACTCGCCATCGAGGCAGCCTATCCGCGCGACGAGGCGTTCCGGACCTCGCCCGACTATGCGGCGTTGTGCCGGCAGGCCTCCGACGTGTTGGTCAAGGCCATCAATTCAACAGCAGGCGCGCATCATGACGGCCATTGACGAGGGCGTGCTGAAGCTCGATCCCGAGGAAGCGCGCCGCGTGCGCCAGGATCGGCTCGAACGGATTGGTCGCTGGGTGTTGCCGCTGGCGATCATGATCCTGGCGATCTGGCTATGGGATCGCATCTGCGTGTGGAATGAGATCCCGCAATACATCCTGCCGCGCCCCGGCGTGGTGCTGTGGACGCTCTACAACGATGCCGGCCTGCTGTTTTCCGCGCTGCTGGTGACCTTGCGCATCACCTTCCTCAGCCTGGCCTTGGCCGTCATCGGCGGTGTCGGGCTGGCGGTGCTGTTCGCGCAATCGAAATGGGTCGAGATGTCCTTCTTCCCGTTCGCCATCGTGCTGCAGGTGACGCCGATCGTGGCGATCTTTCCGCTGATCAACATCTATGTCGACAACCAGACGACCAAGCTCCTGCTCTGCGCCTGGATCGTTGCCTTCTTTCCGATCCTGTCCAACACAACGCTCGGCCTCAATTCGGTCGACCGCAACCTGCGCGACATGTTCAAGCTCAATGGCGCGACGCGCTGGCAGCAGTTGCGCTATCTCAGATTGCCGGCGGCGATGCCGTATTTCCTGGGCGGGTTGAAGATCGCCGGCGGCCTGTCGCTGATCGGTGCCGTGGTGGCCGAGTTCGTCGCCGGCGCCACCGGCCAGTCGTCGGGGCTTGCCTCACGCATCATTGAAGCCGGTTACCGGCTCAACGCGCCGCGGCTGTTCGCGGCGCTGTTCCTGATTTCGCTCACCGGCATCCTGATCTTCCTCGTGCTGTCGCTGATTTCGCATCTCATTTTAAGGCGCTGGYACGAAAGCGCGCTGAAGCAGGAGCGCTAGTTCCTTGGTACCGAACACAGGTTCATACCGCCTCGCCAACGCCCGGCTTCACGCGTCCCTGACGCCGGGATTCACAGCTGCTTTCGACAGCGATGGCTTTGCTCTTGCAGACATCRCTGTCGCCGACGGCAAGATTTCCAGCATTGCCGTACATGCCCGTACCGTKCCGGTGGACACCACAGACCTTGCCGGCCGCATCATCCTGCCGTGCTTCGTCGACTGCCATACGCATATCGACAAGGGCCATATCTGGCCACGAAAGCCCAATCCGGATGGCACCTTCATGGGTGCGCTGAGCGCCACCGGCGCCGACCGCACTGCGCGCTGGAACGCCGAGGACGTGGCGCGGCGCATGGATTTCTCGCTGCGCTC
Organism: Mesorhizobium sp. P5_C1; assembly: GCF_054049815.1. Lineage (NCBI taxonomy): Bacteria > Pseudomonadati > Pseudomonadota > Alphaproteobacteria > Hyphomicrobiales > Phyllobacteriaceae > Mesorhizobium > Mesorhizobium sp. P5_C1. The sequence continues at coordinate 16,195 of NZ_JBFULQ010000017.1, forward strand.
AGCCTACGCGCATGGGACCAGGGCGCTGCGGACTCATCTCGACAGCGTCGCGCCGCAAGAGGAAATCTCCTGGCCGGTGTTCGAAACGATGCGCGAGACATGGCGCGGCCGCATCGAATTGCAAGGCGCATGCCTGATCGGCATCGAGGGCGTGCGCGACAAAAAATGGTTCGACAGGCTGGCAAAAAGGGTAGCCGCGGCCAAGGGTGTTCTCGGTGTGGTCACCTATATGGTGCCGGATCTCGAAGAGCTGCTCGACCACGTCTTCGCGCAAGCGATCAAGCATGGCCTAGATCTCGATTTCCATGCCGACGAAACCGACGACATCGCGGCGATCTCTCTGAAGAAGATCGCCGAGGCGGCACTCTGGAACGGCTTCGAGGGCAACATCCTCGTCGGCCATTGCTGCTCGCTGGGGCGCCAGCCGGACCTCGATGTGCTCGACACGCTGGACAAGGTGGCGAAGGCCGGGCTCGCGGTCGTGTCGCTGCCGATGTGCAATCTCTATCTGCAGGACCGGCGCGGCGACCACACCACACCGCGCTGGCGTGGCGTGACGCTGCTGCACGAGATGAAAGCGCGTGGCATTCCGGTCGCTGTCGCTTCCGACAACACGCGTGACCCATTCTATGCCTATGGCGATCTCGACATGCTGGAGGTCTACCGCATGGCGACGCGCATCCTGCATTTCGATCATCCGGTCGCCGACTGGCCGCAAGCGGTCACCGCGACACCTGCCAGGGTGATGCGGCTCGACGGTTTCGGCACGCTCGCTGCCGGCGGGGATGCCGACTTCGTCGTGTTCAAGGGCAGGAGCTGGACGGAATTGCTGTCGCGGCCCGAATCGGATCGCATCGTCGTGCGCAGCGGGCGCGCGATCGACCGGCAACTGCCCGACTATGCCGAACTCGACGAACTGATGGTGGAATGATGGACGTTTCGGCGCTCAAACGCGATCTCGAAGGCCTGAAGCTCGACGACAATCCGGCCATCGTCCAGCAGAAGAGCCGCGACTTCTACTGGTACAGCCCGGTGCTGAAGCAGCAGCTCGACCATGTCACCGGCGACCTGATCGTGACGCCGAAGGACGAGGCCGAACTGATCCGCGTGCTTGCGGCCTGCCACAGGCATGGCGTGCCGGTGACGCCGCGCGGCAGCGGCACGGGCAACTACGGCCAGGCCATGCCGCTCTCCGGCGGCGTGGTGCTCAACCTTGCCGAAATGAACGAGATCAAGTCGATCGCGCCGGGGCGCGTGGTGACCGGACCAGGTGCGGTTCTGGCCGACATCGACAAGGCAACGCGGGCCCATTCCGGCCAGGAACTCCGGCTGTCGCCCTCCACCTACAACACGGCTTCGATCGGCGGCTTCATTGCCGGTGGCTCGGGCGGCGTCGGCTCGATCAATTTCGGCGGCCTGCGCGATTTCGGCAATGTGCTTCGCCTGCGCGTGGTGACCATGGAGGCCGAGCCGAAGGCGCTCGAACTCACCGGCGAGGATTTGCACAAGGTGACCCACGCCTTTGGCACCAACGGCATCATCACCGAAGTCGAGATGCCGCTGACATCAGCCTATGACTGGGTCGATGTCATCGTCGGCTTCGACAGCTTCATGGAAGCGGCCCGCTATGGCAATGCGCTGGCTTGCCAAGACGGCATCCTGACCAAGCTGATCACGCCGATAGCGGCACCCGTGCCGCAGCTCTATTTCAAGCGGCACCAGAAATTCCTCAGGGAAGGGCAGAGCGTCTGCGTCGTCATGGTGGCGCAGCATGGGCTCGACGCCTTCCTGGCCTTCACCAGCCGAACCGGCGGCGAGGTTATTTTCAATGCCGCCACAGCGACGCCGGAGGACAAGAAGGGCCTGCCGCCCGCCTATGAGCTGGCCTGGAACCACACCACGCTCAGGGCGCTGCGCGTCGACCCCTCGATCACCTATCTGCAATCGCTCTATCCCTTCCCCAACCAGCTGGCGTTGGTCGAGAAGATGGACGCGATGTTTCCCGGTGAGGTGTTCTCGCATCTCGAATTCGTGCGGCTGGACGGCAACATCACCTGCTTCGGCCTGCCGCTGGTCAAGTTCACCACCGAAGCGCGGCTCGACGAGATCGTGCGCATGCATGAGGAGAATGGCTGCCCGATCTTCAACCCGCACCGCTACACGCTGGAAGAGGGCGGCATGAAGCAGACGGATGCGGTGCAGCTTGCCTTCAAGCGCGAGACCGATCCGCAGGGCCTGCTCAACCCCGGCAAGATGATCGCTTGGGAAAACCCGGACTACGACTACCGTTCGGGCCGGACCTTCCTGTTCAAGGGGCTGCAAAAGGCCGGCTGATGAACATTCTCGTCCTCCACGCCCATCCGGTCGAGACCAGCTTCAATGCCGGCCTGCACCGGATGATCGTCGAGCGGCTGACGGCAGCGGGCCACAAGGTCGACGATTGCGATCTCTACGCCGAGGATTTCGATCCGCGCCTGACGCGCCAGGAGCGGCTGGACTACCACAATGCGCGCGGCCCGGCCGACCCTGTGGCGCCTTATGTCGAGCGCCTGCTGCGGGCCGAAGCGCTGGTGCTGTCCTACCCGGTCTGGAACTATGGCTTTCCGGCGGTCCTGAAAGGCTTCTTCGATCGCGTCTTCCTGCCCGGCGTGTCGTTCAAGCTGGTCAATGGCAAGGTGCAGCCCTCGCTGCACAACATCATCAAGGTCGCGGCGGTCACCACCTATGGCGGCAGCCGGTTCCGCGCCATGCTGATGGGCGATCCCCCACGCAAGCTGATCAAGCGCATGCTGCGCGCCACCGTAAAGCCCGGCGCGCCGGTGAGCTATCTCGCGCACTATGCAATGAACCTGTCGACCGCTGAAACGCGCAAGGCGTTCATGGCGAAGGTCGCGGCCAGCATGGACGCCTTCTGATGCGGGCTCTGGTTGTCTACTGCCATCCGGTGCCGGAGAGTTTTTGCGCGGCGATCCGTGCCACTGCCGTCGAGGTGCTGAAGGCGCGAGGCTGGGAGGTGCGGATGCTCGATCTCTATGCCGAGAAATTCGACCCGGTGATGGGATGCGACGAACGGCGCTCCTACAACGACCAGGCGCCGCAGGATCCGGCGCTGAAGCCGCATTTCGAGCTGCTCAACTGGGCCGAAGCGATACTGTTCGTCTATCCGACCTGGTGGTATGGGCTTCCGGCGATGCTCAAGGGCTGGCTCGATCGGGTGTGGGCGACGGACGTCGCGTTCAAGCTGCCGGCGGGCAAGGGGCGGATCAAGTCGCTGATGACGCATGTGACCAAGGTCGGTGTCATCACCACCTGCGGTGCGCCGACCTGGTGGAGCGTCGTCGTCGGCCAGCCCGGACGCAAGACCCTGCTGCGCGGCATGCGGGCGCTGTGCGCGAGGCGCTGCCGGACCTTCTTCCTGGCGCACTATCTGATGGATGCCTCGACGCCGCAGACACGGGCTGCGTTTCTGGCGAAGGTGCGATGGAAGCTGGAGCGGTTCTGAGGGGCTTGACCCTCCCCCTTGTGGGGAGGGTCACATAGCAAATGCCGCAAAGCGGCTTTTGCGAAGTGGGGTGGGGGTCTCGTAGGGCGCACCCCCCACCCCGTCTCGCGATCTTCGATTCGCTACGACTGCGAGCCGACCCTCCCCACAAGGGGGAGGGTGAAACAACTACATCCTCGTCCGCTCCGACTTCGGGTCATACATCGGCTTCAGCGATGCTTCCGCAGCAAAACGCTCGCCGGCGATCTCGATCTCGTAGGACGATGCCAGAACATCCGCCTCGCTCTCGCCCAGACACGGCACATAGCCCAGCCCAATGGCGCCGCCGAGATGATGGCCGTAATTGCCCGAGGTGATCGGGCCGACGATCTTGCCGTCGCGCAGGATCGCCTCGTTGTGGAAGAGCAGGGGCTGCGGCTCCTTCAACCGGAACTGCACCAGCCGGCGTGACAGGCCGGCCTCCTTCTTCCGCAGCACCGCATCGCGACCGATGAAGTCGCCCTTGACCGTCTTCACGGCAAAGCCGAGGCCGGCTTCCAGCACATTGTCCTCATCGGTGATGTCGTGGCCGAAATGCCGGAAGGCCTTTTCGATGCGGCAGGAATCCAGCGTGTGCAGGCCGCAGAGCTTCAGGCCGACATCAGTACCCGCCTCGTCGATCGCCTCGAAGACATGAGCTGCCTGGTCGGTCGAGACGTAGAGTTCCCAGCCGAGTTCACCGACATAGGTGACGCGATGGGCGCGGGCCAGGCCCATGCCGATCTCGATCTCCTGGAACGTCCCAAACGGGTTGGCTTCGTTGGAGAAATCATTCGGGCTGACCTTCTGTATCAGCTTCCGTGAGTCCGGCCCCATCAGGCAAAGCACGGCTTCAGCGGCGGTGACATCGGTGATGACCACGAATTCGTCGGTCAGATGCTTGCGCAGCCAGGCGAGGTCGCGCTGCAGCGTCGCGCCGGGAACGACAAGGAAGAAAGCCGTTTCCGACAGCCGCGAGACGGTGAGGTCGCTTTCGATGCCGCCGCGCTGGTTGAGCATCTGTGTGTAGACGATCTTGCCCGGCGCCACGTCCATGTCGTTGGCGCAGAGCTTTTGCAGGAAGGCGCAGGCATCGCGGCCCTCGACGCGGATCTTGCCGAACGAGGTCATGTCGAACAGGCCGACCTTGTTCCTGACCGCCAGATGCTCCTCGCGCTGGTTGTCGAACCAGTTCTGCCGCTTCCAGGAATAGCGGTATTCGCGCTCCTGGCCCTCGCGGGCGAACCAGTTGGCGCGCTCCCAACCGGCGACCTCACCGAAGACGGCGCCACGCGCCTTGAGATGTTCATGCAGGGGTGAGCGACGGACATCGCGCGAGGTCGCCATCTGCCGATAGGGGAAATGATCGGCATAGAGCAGGCCGAGCGTTTCGGAGACGCGCTCCTTCAAATAGCGGCGGTTCTTCTGGAATGGCTGGGCGCGGCGAATGTCGACTTCCCACAGATCAAAGGGTGCTTCGCCGTCATTGATCCACTGCGCCAGCGCCATGCCGGCGCCACCGGAGGAGACGATGCCGATCGAGTTGTAGCCGGTCGCCATCCAGTAGCCGGACAGCTCCGGCGCCTCGCCGAGATAGTAGCGGTCGTCGGGGGTGAAGCTCTCGGGACCGTTGAAGAAAGTATGGATGCCGGCGGTCGCCAGCATCGGCATCCGGTTGACGCCCATTTCGAGGATCGGCTCGAAATGGTCCATGTCCTCAGGCAACTGATCGAAGCAGAAATCCTCGCGGATGCCGTCCATGCCCCAGGGTTTTGCCACCGGCTCGAAGGCGCCCAGCATCATCTTGCCGGCGTCTTCCTTGTAATAGGCGCACTCGTCGGGAACGCGCAGCACCGGCAGGCGGGTAAGGCCCGGGATTGGCTCGGTGACGAGATAAAAGTGCTCGCAGGCGTGCAGAGGGATGGTGACGCCGTTCTGGGCGCCAAGCTCACGCGCCCACATGCCGGCGCAGTTGACGACGATGTCGGCTTCGATGGTCCCTTGTTCTTCGCCTTGCGCCCACGACACGCCGGCGACGCGACCGGCCTTGGTGTGGACCTTGGTGACCTTCACATTCTCGACGATGGTGGCGCCGCGCTGGCGGGCACCCTTGGCCAGCGCCATCGCAATGTTGGCGGGGTCGCATTGGCCGTCGAGCGGCAGATGCACGGCGCCGACGACGTCGGACACATTGAGATGCGGGTACATCTCCTTGACTTCATTCGGTGAAATCTCGCGCACGTCGACATCGAACGCGCGGGCGAGAGACGCCTGCCGGTAGATTTCATGCTTGCGCTCCTCAGTCAGCGCCACCGTGATCGAGCCGACCTGCCGCATGCCGGTGCCGACCTCGGTCTCGGCTTCCAGCTTGACGTAGAGGTCGGCCGAATATTTCGCCAGCCGGGTCATGTTCTGCGAGCCGCGCAACTGGCCGATCAGGCCGGCGGCATGCCAGGTCGTGCCCGATGTCAGCTGCTTGCGCTCCAGGAGCACGATGTCGGTCCAGCCGAGCTTGGCCAGATGATAGGCGACCGAACAGCCGGAGACGCCGCCGCCGATGATGACAGCTCTTGCCTTGGTGGGGATGGCCTTGGCGGTCATGCGGCCTCGCGGCGATAGCTGGAGGCAAAACGGCGCAGCCGAAGTGCTGCTTCCTGCAACACGAGCTCCGGCTGGCAAAGGCTGATGCGAATGTGGCCGGCGGCGGCCTCGCCGAAGCTGGAGCCGGGCATCACGCCGACCTTTTCCTTGTCGAGCAAGGCCCAGGCGAATTTCTCGTCGTCGGGTTCGACGGCCGATATGTCGAGCATGACGTACATACCGCCGTCGGAACCGCGCACGGTGACATCGTTCATGCCACGCACGGCGTCGAGCAGGATGGTGCGGCGCGCGGCGTAGCGTTCGGCGATTTCCTTGACGCCATAACGGTTCTCGAGCGCCTCGGCGCAGGCAATCGAGATGAAGGCCGGCAAGCCATAGGTCGTCACCAGATTGAGATTGACCAGCAGCGAAATCATCTCTTGTGGTCCCGTCAGCCAGCCCATGCGCCAGCCGGTCATGCCATGGCTCTTCGACATGGAATTGATGACCAGAGTGCGCTCGGCCATGCCGGGCAGCGAGCGCGGCGAGACGTGCTCGCCGCCGCCCAGTGTCCAGTAGACCTCGTCCGACAACAGCCAGAGGTCATGCTCCCTGCAGACCTCCGCCAGCTGTTCCAGCCGCTCGCGCGAATAGACCGCACCGGTCGGGTTGTTCGGCGTGTTGATCAGGATGGCGCGCGTGTTAGGCCGAAGTGCTGTGCGGATCATGTCGGCGTGCGGCTGGAAGCCATCCTCGGCCGGTGTCTCGACCACGGTGAAACTGGCACCGGCGGCGCTGAACGTGTTGGGATAGGTGGCGTAGTAGGGCGCCACCACGATGGCATGGTCGCCCTGGTCGAGAACAGCCTGCACGGCCGCGTAGAGTGCGGCCTGGCYGCCCGGCGTGGCGATGACCTGATCCGGCGTCGTCTCGACGCCGGTGCAGGCGCTCGAGGCTGCCGCCATAGCCTTGCGCAGGCGCGGCAGGCCGGGAAGCGGGGTGTAGTGGTGATTGCTGCCGCGAACCGCGGTCACACAGGCTTCGATGGTTTCCGAGGGCGTGTCGAAATCATGGTCGCCCACTGACAGCATGATGATGTCTTCGCCGGCCGCCTTGCGGGCCCAAGCGGCCGAATGGACTTCCCAACCGTCCTTGCCCGAAGGCACGATGCCGGAAATGCGCGATGATGGTCTAGGCATGTATATCTCCCGAAATTTCGTAACCGGCCTGTTCGAGCCGGTCGCGCAGCGCGGCGATGTGTGGCGGTCCGACTTCGCAGCAGCCGCCGACAATGCTCGCGCCGGCCTCCATCCAGCCGATCGCCTGTTCTGCATAGGCGTCCGGACCGAGGTCATGGCGAGCGTGCAGGACATCCACCGTGCCGCCATGCTTGAGCGCTTCGACCGAGGTGAAGCCGTTGGCATAGGCGCCAACCGGGCCGCCGAGATCAATCAGCTCGGGCAGCGCTGCGCTGACTGCCTCGGGCCGGCAACAATTGACCAGCCGCGCTGCCACCGCCAGGCCATCGAGAGCGCTTGCTGCCGCGGCCAATGCCTCGCCACTGCGCAGGCGTGGCTTGCCATGATCGGCCAGCGTCCACGAAACCCATACCGGCTTGCCGCTTTCCGACGCCGCGGTCACCGCCGCACGCGCCTCCTCGGTGGAAGCCATGGTCTCGCACAGGAACAAGTCGACGCCATCAGCCTGCTCGGCAACGATGCGGCGGTAGATGTCGAGCGTATCCTCGAATGAAATGGTCAGCGCATGGGCATAGCTACCGAAAAGCGGTGACAGGCAGCCGGCGATGGTCGCCTCGCCGGCCTGCTCGCAGGCTTGCCTTGCAAGCTCGATGCCGCGCTTCTGCAAGGGCTTGAAGAGGTCTTCCGCGCCCTCGCGCGCCAGGCGTTCGGGTGTCGCCGAATAGGTGTTTATGGTGATGACGCGGGCGCCGGCACGGATAAATTCCGCGTGCAGGTCGCGCACGAGATCCGGTTCGTCGATCAGCACCCTGGCCGACCATAATGGCGTCGGCTCGGATTTGCTGCGGCGGACCAGTTCCTGGCCCATGCCGCCATCCGTGAGGATGATTTTCTTCATGCGCGCAGCCTCTCGTTCTTTGGATCCCACAAGGGCTCGTCCTTCTGCACGACCGCCTGAAAACGGTYGCCGAAGATTTCGACCTCGATCGCTGTTCCCGGTTCCGCCAGATCGGCGCGCAGCATGCCGAGCGCGATCGATTTGTCGATCCGATGACCCCAGCCGCCCGATGTCGTTTCACCGACGATCTTGCCGTCGTGCCAGAGTGTGGAAACAGAAGGGGCGTCGCAGTCACCGGGGTTCTCGACGACCAAAGTGACGAAACGCTTCGTCACGCCTTGCTGCTTCTCGTTCAGCAGTGCCGCCTTGCCGCGGAAATCGGGCTTGTCCCATTTGACGAAGCGCTCCAGCCCGCCCTGGAGGATCGAATAGTCGGTCGACAGGTCACCCTTCCAGGTGCGGTAGCCTTTTTCGAGCCGGAGCGAATCCAGCGCGTACATGCCGAATGGCCTGAGGCCATGCTGTTCTCCGGCCGCGCAGATGGCGTCAAAGATGGCGGCGGTGTCGTCGACCCTGGTGTGGATTTCCCAGCCGAGTTCGCCGGCGAACGAGACGCGCACCAGCTTCGCCCAGCGTCCGGCGATCTTCGTCTCCTGATGCGTCAGCCACGGCAAAGCAAGGTCGGCGCTGCAGACATCGGCGAGGATTTTTCGCGAGTTCGGGCCGGCCAGGATCTGGGTCGAAAATTCCTCGGTGCGGTCGATCAGCCTGAACGGCGCATTCTTGGGCATCCTCGATTTCAGCCATTCGAAATCATGCCATTGCGCGACCGCCGCGGTGATCAGCGTCATCAGGTTCTCGTCATGGCGCACGACCGACATTTCGGTGACGATGCGGCCCTTGTCGTCGGCGAAATAGACGAGGCCGATGCGGCCGATCTTCGGCACCAGTCCGGTGACCTGCAGGCTCAGCCATTCGGCGGCACCTGGTCCGTCGAGGTTGAAGCGCGAGAAGCCCGGCAGGTCGAGGATGCCGGCTGCGTCGCGAACGGCAAGGCATTCCTCGCGGACGCGATGCTGCCACGGTCCTTCGCGACGGAAGGTCAGCGTCGCTTCCTCTGACATGTCGTCGCCGTCCTTGGCGTACCAGGTGGCGCGTTCCCAGCCATTATAGGCGTCGAAGCGGGCGCCGAGCGCCTTGATGCGATCATGGATCGGCGACAGCTTGCGGTCACGGCCTTCCGGCCACGCATGGCGCGGGAACTGGATGGCGTATTCGTTGCCGTAGATCTCCTTGCCTTTGGCGACGCAATAGTCCGGCGCGGCAGCAAAGGAGGTGAAGCGGCGCGGATCGCACGACCACATGTCCCATTCGGTCTGGCCCTGTGTCACCCACTCGGCCAGCACCTTGCCGGCGCCGCCGCCCTGGGCGATGCCGAAGGTGAAGACGCAGGCCTCGAAGGCGTTGGGAACGCCGGGCATCGGCCCGATCAGCGGATTGCCGTCCGGCGTATAGGGGATCGGCCCGTTGATGACCTTGGACAGGCCGGCGGTGCCCAGGATCGGCACGCGGGCCACGGCATCGGCCAGATAGTGTTCCAGCCGGTCGAGGTCGTCGGGGAACAACTGGAAGGAAAAGTCCTCCGGCATCGGATCATTGTGGGTCGCCCAATGCGCGCGGCAGTTGCGCTCATAGGGACCGAGATTCATGCCGTTCTTTTCCTGGCGCAGATAGTAGGAGGTGTCGACGTCGCGCAGCAGCGGCAGTTTCTTGCCCTGTTCCTTCGACCATGCCGCCAGTTCGGGGATTTCCTCGAACAATATGTACTGATGGCTCATCACCATCATCGGCACCTCGCGGCCGAACATCTTGCCGACTTCGGCGGCGCGGTAGCCGGCGGCATTGACGACGATCTCGCAGCGGATTTCGCCTTGCGCGGTCTCGACCACCCATTCGTCGTTCTCGCGGCGCACGCCGGTGACCGGGCAGAAGCGGATGATCCTGGCACCCATGTCGCGCGCGCCCTTGGCCAGCGCCTGGGTCAACTGCGCCGGATCGATGTCGCCGTCGCTCGGGTCGTAGAGCGCGCCTTTCAGATCATGCGTCTCGATGAAGGGATAGCGGCGCTTGATCTCGTCCACGCCGACGACGTCGATGTCCATGCCCTGATAGCGGCCCATGCCCTTGGCGCGCTGGAACTCCTGCATGCGCTCGACCGAGTGGGCGAGGCGAAGCGAACCGGTGACGTGGTAGTTCATGGGATAGTCGACCGCTTCGGCCAGCCCGCGATAGAGCTCGGTCGAATAGCGCTGCATGTTCATCAGCGACCAGGACGACGAGAAGGTCGGCACATTGCCGGCGGCATGCCAAGTCGAGCCGGAGGTCAGTTCGTTCTTTTCGAGCAGGACGCAGTCGGTCCAGCCCGCTTTGGCGAGATGATAGAGCGCGGACGTGCCGACGGCACCACCTCCGATGATCACCACGCGTGCCGTGCTCGGC
>NZ_JBFULQ010000018.1:0-26794 GCF_054049815.1 Mesorhizobium sp. P5_C1
CCAGAAACCCGCCGGAGCAATCCGGCGGGTTTTGTTTGGACCGGAGCACCGGCAGCCGACATGGGCGGCACGTAGCCTGTGCTGCCAGCCGCCTGCGCACTCGACAAGTCACCTGCGGCGCATTAGGCAGTCGATAGAGTGGCCGGATGAGAAGGGCGCTCGGAAAGGCCGCGCCCATGAGCAAAAAAACCTTGATTGCGCCCTCGGTGCTGGCATCGGATTTTTCCAGGCTCGGCGATGAAGTCGAAGCGGTGGTGGCTGCCGGCGCCGACTGGATCCACCTTGATGTGATGGACGGACATTTCGTCCCCAACATCACCTTTGGCCCGCCGGTGATCAAGGCGATCCGCAACCGCACCAGGGCCTTCTTCGACTGCCATCTGATGATCGCGCCGGCCGACCCCTATCTGGCCGCCTTCGCCGACGCCGGCTGTGACGGCATGACGGTGCATGCCGAGGCCGGGCCGCATCTCGACCGCTCGCTGCAGACCATCAGGAACCTTGGCAAGAAGGCCGGCGTGTCGCTCAATCCGGCAACACCGGAAAGTGCGGTCGAATATGTGCTCGACCGGCTCGATCTGATCCTGATCATGACCGTTAATCCGGGCTTCGGCGGCCAGGCTTTCATTCCGGCGATCGTCGACAAGGTGAAGCGGGTCAAGGCGCTGATCGGCAGTCGGCCGATCCGCATCGAGATCGACGGCGGTGTGTCAGCCGAAACCGCGCCTCTGGTCACTGCCGCCGGCGCCGACGTGTTGGTGGCAGGCGCCGCGATCTTCAAGGGCGGCAGCGTCGACGCCTACCGGCAAAACATCCAGGCGATCAGGACGGCAGCCGACAAGGCAGCCGGCTGATCCACGACGCCAATCCTGTCTTCAAGTCCAATTGGCCGCCAACGGCTCTCATGCCCGGCAGGGTCCGTCAGAGCCTGATTCGCGAAGCATCGAGCCTGGTCGAGACGCCTGATTCGGTCCGTCTTTTGCACGCGGCAGAAAAGCCGATCGCGCGTGCTCACAAGAACAGATGATCCTGCGTGCATACAAAACACGTTAAGTTTCCGAAGGTTGTAGAAATACGCGACTTTGCATCGCTGAACGGCAAAATGCCGTATATATCTTCGTGCTTAAGTACAATAGCGTGATCTTCTGCTTGAGCCTCCGGGGCCAGACGCGATATGGTACGTGTACGAAGGGGGATGCTTCGGACTCGAATTGCCCAAACATAATTTGGGGACAAGGAGTCGCTTTGACATACGGAGCTGCCAATCTGAACGACGACGGCGCAGGGCCCAAGAGCACGCTTGCCAGCACGGTCTATCACCAATTGCGGGATGACCTTCTCGGTGGAGTTCTTGAAGCCGAGAGCAAGCTGCGGGTCGAATGGGTGGTTTCCAAATATGGAGCCGGCGCTTCCCCTGTCCGCGAGGCGCTCAATCGCCTCGCCTCGGAAGGACTTCTCGGCAGGCACGACCAGCGCGGCTTCTTCATTATGCCGGTCAGCGCGGCGGAGCTCGAAGAGTTGACGCGCACCCGTTGCTGGCTCGAGGAACGGGCGCTTCGCGAATCGATCGCCCACCGCACCGCCGAATGGGAAGAACAACTCGTGCTGGCGCTGCATCGCCTGGGGCGTGCGTCACGTCTTTCGCCGCAGAATCACTCGTCGCTCAATCCCGATTGGGAGAAGTTGCACCGCATCTTCCATCGGGTCCTGATTTCGGCCTGCCGGTCGCAATGGCTGGTGGGATTCTGCGAGCAGCTTTCCGATCACGCCTACCGCTACCGGCAAATGGCGAGTGACAGCGAAAGCGCCCAGCGCGACGATTTCGGCGAGCATCGCCGGATCGCCGAATGTGCGCTGGACGGCAATGCCGACGGCGCCGTCGAAGCGCTGATCAATCACTACCAGCTGACCGCTGCCATGTGCATGGAACGCATCAGGCAATCGGAAGGCCTAAAGTCGGTCGCCGGCAAGGCCGCACGCGCCCGGCGATAGCGGCGGGTCCGGCATCTTTTGCAGCCATCCCTGCAGCCCATAGGCGCCACGGGCAAACACCTGTCCGCGGGTCTTGACGGCGCGGCCAAGAACCGCGAACTCTTCGCCGCCCATGCATGCCGCTCGAAAAGCATGCCCGGCGCCGCCGTCACTATCCCCGGGAAGACTTCATGAGCAACCATCTGTTCGACGCGTTCCGTTCCCGGATGCCGGCCCCCGATCGCTTGTTGATGGAAACCGATGATGGCCGCTCGCTGACCTATGGCGATATGCTGGCGCGGTCGGCGCAGCTCGCGCATGCGCTCTTGCAGTTGGATGTCGAGCCGGGCGATCGGGTCGCCGTGCAGGTCGAGAAGAGCCCCGAAGCCGTCCTGCTCTATCTCGCCTGCCTGCGTGCCGGCGCCGTCTTCCTGCCGCTCAACACCGCCTACACGCTGGCCGAGCTGGAGTACTTCTTCGGCGACGCAGCACCACGCCTGGTCGTCTGCGATCCGGCCAGGGCGGCCGACATCGGCGCACTGGCGGAAAAATCGGGCGCCGTCACCATCACGCTCGGCCGCAATGGCGAGGGATCGCTGACGGATCAGGCCTCGCGATTGCCGGCGGACTTCCACGACGTGGTGCGGGCCAAGGACGATCTCGCGGCGATCCTCTACACCTCGGGAACGACGGGCCGCTCGAAGGGCGCCATGCTCAGCCACGAGAACCTTGCTTCGAACGCGCGGGTGCTGGTCGACCACTGGCGCTTCACGGCCGACGACGTGTTGATCCACGCGCTGCCGATCTTCCACACCCATGGTCTGTTCGTTGCCACCAACGTCGTCCTGATGGCCGGCGCCTCGATGCTGTTCGAGCAGAAATTCGACCCGGCCCGCATCGTCTCGCTTTTGCCGCGAGCCACTGCTCTGATGGGCGTACCGACCTTCTACGTGCGCCTGCTGCAGCAGGACGGGCTGGACCGTCAGGCGGCGAAAAGTATCCGCCTGTTCATTTCCGGTTCGGCGCCGCTGCTGGCCGAGACGCACAAGGCCTGGCGTGAGCGAACCGGCCACGCGATCCTCGAACGCTACGGCATGACCGAGACCAACATGAACACCTCGAACCCCTATGACGGCGAGCGGCGTGCCGGCACGGTCGGTTTTCCCTTGCCGGGTGTGGCGCTTCGCATTGCCGATCCCGACACTGGCAGGCCGCTCGCTCAGGGCGAGGTCGGCATGATCGAGGTCAAGGGCCCGAACGTCTTCGGCGGCTATTGGCGCATGCCGGAAAAGACCAAGGCGGAATTCCGCGCCGACGGCTTCTTCATCACCGGCGATCTCGGCATCGTCGACGCCGACGGCTACGTCCACATCGTCGGCCGCGGCAAGGATCTGATCATTTCCGGCGGCTACAACATCTATCCGAAAGAGCTCGAAAGCGAGATCGACGCGCTTGACGGCGTGAGCGAAAGCGCTGTTATCGGCGTTGCCCATCCCGATTTCGGCGAAGGCGTCACCGCTGTCGTCGTGCGGTCGCCGGCTTCGAACATCACCGGAGCCGAAATTCTCGGCGCCATCGCGGAACGCGTCGCAAAATACAAGCACCCGAAGCAGGTGATCTTCGTCGACGAATTGCCGCGCAACACCATGGGCAAGGTGCAGAAGAACCTGCTGCGCGATACCTACAGGGGTCTCTACACATCTTAAGGCTGGACGTGCGCAGGCAGCTCGTCAGCCGCGGTACAGCAGCTCGACTACATGCTCGGCGATCGCCAGGCTTGCCGTCAGGCCGGGGCTCTCGATGCCGAACAGACTGACGATCGGCCCTGTGCCATGGTCGGCCGGACCCTGGATCATAAAGTCGGCCGCAGGCTGGCCCGGGCCGGACAGTTTTGGCCGGACGCCGGCATAGGCCGGCTGCAAGGCGCCGTCGGCAAGATCGGGCCAATAGCGCCTGATCTCGCCGTAGAAGGCCGCACCACGAGCAGGGTCGACCGTGTAATCCACGCTGTCGATCCATTCGACATCCGGACCGAAGCGCGCGCTGCCGCCCAGATCGAGGGTGAGATGGACGCCGAGGCCGCCATTAACCGGCACCGGATAGATCAGCCGCGAGAAGGGTGACCGGCCCGAGAGTGAAAAATAGTTGCCGCGCGCCAGCCATCGCGGTGGAACAAGGCGTTGCGGAAAACCTTCGATGCGGCCGGCGAGAGCCTGCGCATCGAGGCCCGCGGCGTTGACGAAGGCGCCAGCCTTCAGCGCGAAGCCCTCGCCATCGGCATCGTGGGTATCGATCCGGATCCCATCGGCTTCGATCGCCGCTCCGGTAACGGACGTGAGCAGGGCGAAGGATGCACCGGCGGCCTCGGCGTCGCCGCGCAGCGACAGCATCAGTGCCTGGCTGTCGATGATGCCGGTCGATGGCGAGAGCAACGCGCCGGCGCATTGCAGCGCGGGTTCGAGGCTCTCGGCTTGTGCCTGCGTCAAGATTTCGAGATCGCCAACGCCGCAGCTCTGCGCGTTGGCCCTGATCGCGTCCAGCCTGTCCAACTGGCCCGGTTCGACGGCGACGATCAGCTTGCCGGTGCGCGCATGGGCAACATTGTGCTCGCGGCAATAGGCATAGAGCCGCTCGCGGCCTTCGACGCAGAGCCGGGCTTTCAGGCTTCCCGGCGCATAGTAGAGCCCTGCATGGATGACTTCGGAATTGCGCGAACTTGTGCCGGTGCCGATCGCGCCGGCCTGCTCGACCACCAGCACCTCGCGGCCCGACAGGGCGAGCGCCCTGGCGATGGCGAGCCCGACGACACCTGCTCCTGCAATGACGCAATCGATGTCATGCATGGCCTGATATCACCCAGCGCTGTTGGAGCCTGCAAAAACCTTCCCGCCGCCGATCCAGACGCCTCTGATGTCGAGATCGTCCGACAGCGCAACGATATCGGCTGCCGTGCCATTGGCGAAGCGCCCGAGCCGGTGCGACTGGCCGATCGCTTGCGCCGGGTAGAGCGAGGCCATACGCAAGGCCTCGGAAAGCTCGACCCCGACGACGAGGTGGATGAAGCGCACGGCCGAGATCATGTCGAGATCGGCGCCCGCAAGCGTCCCGTCGGCAAGCCGCAGGCTGCCATCCCTGCGGTAGATGGTGCGGCCGTTGAGCGTGAACGAGGTCATATCGGTGCCGATCGGCGCCATGGCGTCGGTGACCAGCACGATTTTGGCCGGCCCCTGCTTGGCGCGCAGCGCGATCTTGATGGTGGCGGGATCGACATGGATCCCGTCGGCGATGAGGCCGGCCGACAGGGAGCCGATATCGATGGCTGCGCCAGCCAGCCCGGGCTCGCGGTTGCCGATCTGGCTCATCGCGTTGAACAGATGGGTGACCATCGAGGCGCCGGCCTCGGCAAAGGTGCTGGCCGTGGCGTAGCCGGTGTCGGAATGGCCGAGGCTGACGACGACGCCGGCCCTGGTCAGCGCCGAGACCCGCGCCGGTTCGACGGATTCCGGTGCGATGGTGGTGAGCAGCACCGGCAGTTTCTGCCGCGCCGCGATCAGCTCCGCCTGGTCGGCGTCCAGCATCGGCCGGATCAGCGCCGGATCATGCGCGCCCTTGCGGGCGATCGACAGATGCGGGCCTTCCAGATGCAGGCCGAGGAAACCCGGCAGCTTCCGCAGCGTCGCGGCTTCGCCGGCGGCGACGGCGGCGGCGGTGATGGCGGGCGTATCGGTGATCAGCGTCACCAGGAGCGCGGTCGTGCCGAAGGGCGCATGCGCCCGGCAGATGGTTTCGAGCGAGGCCACATCGGGGTGGTCGTTGAGCATGACGCCGCCGCCGCCATTGACCTGCAGGTCGACGAAGCCGGGCGCCAGCATGCCGCCGCCGGTCTCGACGATGCGGAGGTCGGAGGCAAGGGCGCCGGCGGGCAGGATGGCCTCGACGAGGCCGTCGCGCACGACGAGTGCTGCGCCGTCGTGCCAGTCGTCACCGTCGAAAATGCGGGCGCCAGTCAGGGCAAAACGGTCGCTCATACGGTCTCCGTCACCTTGCGAAGATTGCGCGGCGTGTCCGGATCGAGGCCGCGATGGCGGGCAAACGCCTCGACGAACATGTAGAAGGAGACGATCAGCGTCAGCGGATCGGTCAGCGGATGGCCCGTGGCGACATGCGGCAGGCGCACGGCGCGCTGGGCAAGTGCGGAGGTGACGAACACCGGCGCACCCTTGGCCGCCAGGCTGTCGGCGGCCTCGGCAACGGAAGGCTCGGATGCGTCACGCGCGGCCAGCGCCAGCACCGGAAAGTCCGGGCCGATCAGCGCCAGCGGGCCATGCATGACTTCGGCCGCACTATAGGCCTCGGCATGCATGCCGCAGGTCTCCTTGAATTTCAGCGCCGCCTCGTTGGCCATCGCCGCCGACGGGCCGCGGCCGAGGATGAACAGCGACTTCTGCTTTTCGATCGTTTCGGACAGCACCGTCATCCAGTCGCAGGCGATCGCCTTGCGGAAATGCTCGGGCAATTCGAAGAGCGCTGCCAGCAGCGCCTCGTCTCCAGTGGCATGCCCCATCAGGCCAAGACCGGCGACGGCGGAATTGATGAAGGTCTTGGTCGCCGCGACGCTGCGCTCCGGTCCGGCCAGGATATCGATCGCATAGTCCGAGGCACGCGCCAGCGGCGAATCGGCGGTGTTGGTGATGGCGATGGTCAGCGCGCCGCCGGCTCGCGCCGTTTCGGCCATGGCGACGATGTCGGGGCTCTTGCCCGACTGCGAGATCGCCAGGCAGGCCGAACCGCCGAGCCTGAGCTCGGCTCCATAGATCGAGGCGATCGACGGACCGACCGATGCGACGGCAAGGCCTGCGGTCAGCTCGACGGCATATTTCATGAAGGTCGCGGCATGGTCGGACGAACCGCGCGCCACGGTGACGACGAATTGCGGGTCGCGTTCGCGGATGCCGCGCCCGGCCTCGGTCAGCACGGCGCCGGAGCCGTCGAGCAGGCGGGCGACGGCCAGCGGGATCTCCTCGATCTCGCGCCGCATATGGGTCATTTCTGTCGACTTGGTCGGCTCAGTCGGCATGGTCGGCTCTGTGGTCATGGTCGGCCCTCTTCGCTCGGCCCTGTCAGCCGCAGTTCGGCGACGAAATCATAGGCGTCGCCCCTGTAGATGGAACGGGTGAATTCGATCACCTTGCCGCTCGCCAGATAGGAGATGCGTTCGATGTGCAGGCCGGCAATGCCCGGCGGCACCTCGAGCAGACGCGCGTCGCCGTCGCCGAGGTTGGCGGCGGAGATGCGCTGCACCGCCCGCACCGGCCGGTTGCCGGTCAATTCCAGCGCCGCATAGAGCGAGGAACCTATTCCCGCCGGGTCGGGCAGCACGCTGGCCGACAGCGAGGCGCGTTCGATCGCCAGCGGCGTGTCGTTGGCGATACGCAGGCGCGCCACCCGCGCCACCAGTTCGTTCGACGACAGGCCGAGCACCATCATCTCGTCGGGCGAGGGCGCGTAAAGGCCGCGGTCGAGCCAGGCCGAACGCACCGCCATGCCGCGCCGCGCCATGTCCTCGGTAAACGAGGTCAGCCGCGACAGCGACTGCTCGACGCGCTCCATGCGCGGCGCCACGAACGTGCCGGAGCCATGGCGTTGCACCAGGATGCCGCCCTTGACCAGGTCCTGCACCGCCTTGCGCACGGTGACGCGCGAAATGTCTGCCTTACTGGCGATGTCGCGYTCCGAGGGCAGTGCGTCGCCCGGTCCGATCAGGCCCCGATTGACGGCGTCCTCGATGCTCTTCCTGAGTTGCAGATAAAGTGGCGCACCGCTTTGCGACGACTGTTTCAGCATGGCGAAGATCTGGTCGGCGGCATCGTTCATCGAGCCGCCTCCGCTGTCCCGGCGAAAAGCCGGGCCGCCATCTGCACGGCGCCGCCCAATGCATCGCCGATCGGCGGCTTCAGCAGCGCCCGGTAGCGGGCCGACAGCCGCGGCGCGTATAGCGGCGCCAGCCCGCCGAGCAGGCACAGCGGCGCGTCGTCCGCAAGGTCGAGCGCGCCGAGTGCGGCTTCGACATCGGCGACCACCCTGTCCAGGATCCAGTTGGCGACGCTGTCGCCCTTTTCGGCATGCTCGAACACCTTGGGCGCGAAGCCGCCGAAATCGCCGGGCTTGGCGTTGGTGGTGAATTCGACAACGTCCTGCGGGTTGTTGCGGAAAACCGCCAGCATGCTCTGCGTCAGCGGCGAACCTTCGCGGACGCCGTCATAGGCAAGCAGCGTCTGTTCGAGCAGGTCGCGGCCGATGCGGGCGCCGCTGCCCTGGTCGCCGACCTGAAAGCCCCAGCCACCGATGGCGCGCGACTTGCCGTTCTTGCGCGCCATATAGGCGGTGCCGGTGCCGAGGATCGCCATGGCGCCGTCGCCGGAGCCGACAGCCCCTTCCAGCGCGATCTCGGCGTCGGTCTCGACACGGCTGATGCTGAACGGCAGGATCGCTTCGAGCTGCTGCCGGTAGGTGCCGACATTGGCGCCGGCAAGGCCGAGAATGGCAGGTGTCTGCGGGATCAGCTCCGGATCCTCGCCGGCGGCGATGAACGCCTGCCGTGCCGCCTCGACGATGTTCGACCGGGCGCCGGTGAGATCGGTGCGGATGTTTGCGGCGCCGCTCTTGGCGCGGCCAATGACGGCGCCATCCGCGGTTGCCAGGGCGGCCCTGCAGCTGGTGCCGCCGCCATCGATACCGAGCACGAAATTCACGCGATTTCTCCTCCGGGCGGATAATACCAATAAAATACCAATAGCCAAGAGTTAATTTCCGTTTCAAAAAGATTAAGCCGTATTTTATTGAAAAACCTAGGCATTTCGTCGGCTGAGCGATTTCCAGCCGGCGAATTCGTTAATGCATGTGGACAAGTGGTATTTTTTTGGTATTGTTTCTCCATTGGAGGAACCGGGATGGCCGAAACGCGCACCGAAGCGCTTCACCAAAATGCCGAGGGGCTGGATATCCAGGCCCCGGACGCCATCCTTTCTTCTTTGGCCGATGCGCAGATCGAGGCCGCAAAGGTCGTGCGCAATGCCATTCCCTCCATCGCCAGGGCGGCCGAGATCATCGCCGGCAGGTTGAGCGGCGGCGGCAAGCTTGCCTACGCCGCGGCCGGCAGTTCAGGCCTGATGGCGCTGGCCGATGCGCTTGAGCTTCCGGGCACCTTCGGCATTCACCGCGACCGCATCGCCATCCTGATCGCCGGTGGCGACGAAGCCTTCCGGACATTGGCCGGCGGGCCGGAGGACGACACCGAGGAGGCAGCAACGGCCGTCATCAATGCTGGCATCGGCAAGGGCGATTGCCTGATTGCCATTTCGGCCAGCGGCACGACGCCCTATGCGGTGCGGGCCATCGAGGAAGCCGCCAATCGCGGCGCCGCCACCATCGGCATCGCCAACAACCGGGACTCGGCTCTGCTGCGGCAGGCCGAAACCGCCATCCTGCTCGAAACGCCGCCGGAACTGATTGCCGGCTCGACGCGCATGGGCGCCGGCACCGCCCAGAAGATCGCGCTCAACATGCTGTCGACGCTGACAGCCGTCCATCTCGGCCATGTGCATGACGGCTACATGGTCAACCTGTTGGCCGACAACATCAAGCTGCGCGACCGCGCTGCGCGCATCGTCGCCGCCGTCAGCGGGCGCGGCAGGGACGAAGCGGCCCGCCTGCTCGAGAAGAGCGGCGGCGCGGTCAAGACCGCCATTCTGCTCGCCGCCGGCGCCGACAGCGCCGATGCGGCGGAGAAACTGCTGGAAGGAACCGGCCAGAAGCTGAGGCCGGCGCTTTCCGCGATCGAGGGGAGCAAGGGGCGCGCTGCCTCTGTTCTCATCAAAACCGAACCTGAAAAAGGTCAACAGGGAGACTGAGCATGACAACGAAACTACTGACGGCACTGCTTCTGGGCACCAGCATTCTCGGCACGGCCGGGGTGGCTAATGCTGCAGACGTAACGCTCAACATCGAAAGCTGGCGCGGTGACGACCTTGCCATCTGGAAGGACAAGCTGATCCCGGCCTTCGAAGCCAAGAACCCGGGTATCAAGGTGGTGTTCGCACCGTCGGCGCCGACCGAGTATGACGCCGCCCTTGGTGCCAAGCTCGCCGCCGGCTCGGCGGGCGACCTGATCACCTGCCGCCCGTTCGACAAGTCGCTTGAACTGTTCAAGAAGGGCAACCTTGCCGACCTCTCGGCGCTGCCCGGCATGGACAATTTCTCGCCGGTGGCCAAGTCCGCCTGGCAGACTGACGACGGCAAGGCGAGCTTCTGCGTGCCGATGGCCTCGGTCATCCACGGCTTCATCTATAACAAGGATGCCTTCGACAAGCTCGGCATCAAGGTGCCGGAGACCCGCGACGAGTTCTTCGCCGCGCTCGACAAGATCAAGGCCGACGGCACTTACATCCCGATGGCGATGGGCACCAAGGATCTCTGGGAAGCCGCGACCATGGGCTACCAGAACATCGGCCCCAACTACTGGAAAGGCGAGGACGGCCGCGCCGCCCTGATCAAGGGCGACCAGAAGCTGACCGACAAAGACTGGGTCGCGCCGTATGAGGAACTGGCCAAGTGGAAGCCTTATCTCGGCGACGGCTTCGAGGCGCAGACCTATCCAGACAGCCAGAACCTGTTCACGCTTGGCCGCGCCGCCATCTACCCGGCCGGTTCGTGGGAAATCGGCCTGTTCAACACCCAGGCCCAGTTCAAGATGGGCGCTTTCCCGCCGCCGGTCGAGAAGGCCGGCGACACCTGCTACATCTCCGACCATACCGATATCGGCATGGGCCTGAATGCGGCTTCGAAGAACGCCGATGCGGCCAAGACCTTCCTGTCCTGGGTCGCCTCGCCGGACTTCGCCACCATCTACGCCAACGCGCTGCCAGGCTTCTTCAGCCTGAACTCCTCGCCGGTGAAGATGGCAGACCCGCTGGCGCAGGAATTCGTCTCCTGGCGCGGCAAGTGCAAGTCGACGATCCGCTCGACCTACCAGATCCTGTCGCGCGGCACGCCGAACCTCGAAAACGAGACGTGGGTTGAATCGGCGAACGTCATCAACGGCACCGACACCCCGGAAGCTGCGGCCAAGAAGCTGCAGACCGGCCTCGACAGCTGGTACAAGCCGGCGAAGTAAGAGCTCAGGCAACGAGATCGGCCGGGCGTACGCCTGGCCGGTCTCGGACTACCCTGGTTCTTCAGATTGCGCCCGTTCAGATAGCGATTGTCGGCACCGCCTCTCGGCCTTACCCTTGCTCTTCTTGGGGAAGGCTAGCTGATCAGTCGCAGGCCTTTGTTCTTGCCGCACCGGGCAAGAATGTTCGGGCCGTGCATCGAGGCATCATCTAGATCAACACCCATTTGGAACCGAGAGACGGCGGGGACCGAACTCATGGCCGCAGACACACGACCGAAAAGACCGTTCCGTTGGCACATTGGCGTCTTCCTGGCGCCGGCGGTGCTTGTCTATACGGCGATCATGATCCTGCCACTGGCCGGCACGCTGCAGCTGTCGCTGTTCCGCAACATCGAGCAGCACCAGGTCTTCGTCGGGCTGGAAAACTTCCGCACGCTGTTCGGCGACCCCAACTGGTCGGTGAATTTCTGGAATGCTCTCCGGAACAACACCTGGTTCTTCATCATCCACATGCTGGTGCAGAACCCGATCGGCGTCATGCTGGCTGCCCTTCTGTCCAGCCCGAGGCTGAGATTTGCCGCCTTCTACCGCACGGCGATCTTCGTGCCGACCATCCTGTCCTTCGTGATCGTCGGCTTCGCCTGGAAGCTGATCCTGTCGCCCCTGTGGGGCGTGGCGCCGCATCTGCTCGATCTCGTCGGCCTGAAAAGCCTGTTCACGCCGTGGCTGGGCAAGGAAGAATACGCGCTGACGGCGCTCAGCCTGATCTCGGTGTGGCAGTTCGTCGGCATCCCGATGATGCTGATCTATGCCGCCCTGCTGTCGATCCCCGAAGAGGTGATCGAGGCAGCCGAATGCGACGGCATCACCGGCATGTCGCAGTTCTGGAAGATCAAGCTGCCGCTGATCCTGCCGTCGATCGGCATCATCTCGATCCTCACCTTCGTGGGCAATTTCAACGCCTTCGACCTGATCTACACCGCGCAAGGCGCGCTCGCCGGGCCGAACTATTCGACCGATATTCTCGGCACTTTCCTCTACCGCGCCTTCTTCGGCTTCCAGCTGCAGGTCGGCGACCCCAACATGGGCGCGGCGATCGCCACGATGATGTTCCTGATCATCCTCGGCGGCGTCYGCGTCTATCTCTTCCTCGTGCAGACGCGCCTGCGTCGCTACCAGTTCTGAGGAGCAAGAGATGAGCACCGCCACCCGTTCCCTGCCCCGCACYATCGGCGCCCACGCGATCCTGCTGACCTATACGGCGATCGCGCTGTTTCCGGTTATCCTCGTCATCATGAATTCGTTCAAGTCCCGCGCCGGCATCTTCGGCGCGCCACTGACGCCGCCGACGCCAAAAACCTTCGACCTGATCGGCTACACCACCGTCATCGGCCAGGGCGATTTCATCCACTATTTCCAGAACAGCCTCGTCGTCACCGTCGCTTCGCTGTTCTTCGTGCTTTTGTTCGGCGCCATGGCTGCTTTCGCGCTGTCGGAATACCGTTTTCGCGGCAACTCGCTGATGGGGCTCTATCTGGCGCTCGGGATCATGATCCCGATCCGTCTCGGCACCGTCGCCATCCTGCAGCTGATGGTGGCGAGCGGGCTGGTCAACACGCTGACGGCGCTGATCCTGGTCTACACCGCGCAAGGCCTGCCGCTCGCCATCTTCATCCTGTCGGAGTTCATGAAGCAGGTGTCCGACGACCTGAAGAACGCCGGCCGCATCGACGGCCTGTCCGAATACACCATCTTCTTCCGGCTGGTGCTGCCGCTGGTCAGGCCATCGATGGCGACCGTCGCCGTCTTCACCATGATCCCGATCTGGAACGATCTGTGGTTCCCGCTGATCCTGGCCCCGTCGGAAGAGACCAAGACGGTGACGCTCGGCGCGCAATTGTTCCTCGGCCAGTTCGTCACCAACTGGAACGCGATCCTGGCAGCGCTCTCGCTGGCGATCATGCCGGTGCTGATCCTCTACGTCATCTTCTCGCGGCAGCTGATCCGCGGCATCACCTCGGGAGCCGTCAAGTGAGTTCGCAGACACCCCTTCGCGTCGTCGTCGCCGGCCTCGGCAATATGGGCCGCAGCCATGCGCTGGCCTATCATACCAATCCGGGCTTCCAGATCTCGGCACTGGTCAACCGCTCCGATGTGCCGCTGCCGGAAGGGCTTTCCGGCTATGGCATCAGGCGCTCCTTCGACGAGGCTTTGCGCGACGAAAAGCCCGATGTCGCCTGCATCGCCACCTATTCCGACAGCCATGCCGACTATGCGGTGAAGGCGTTCGAGGCCGGCTGCCATGTCTTCGTAGAAAAGCCGCTGGCAACGACGGTGGCCGATGCCAAACGCGTTGTCGCGGCCGCGAAGGCCAATGGCAAGAAACTGGTGATCGGCTACATCCTGCGCCATCACCCGTCCTGGATCAGGCTGATCGCCGAGGCGCGCAAGCTCGGCGGCCCCTATGTCTTCCGCATGAACCTCAACCAGCAATCCTCCGGCCATACCTGGGACACGCACAAGCAGTTGATGCAGACGACGTCGCCGATCGTCGACTGCGGCGTGCACTATCTCGACGTGATGCTGCAGATCACCGACGCCAGGCCGGTCGAGGTGCGCGGCATGGGGTTGCGGATGAGCGAAGAGATCGCGCCGTCGATGTACAATTACGGCCATCTGCAGGTGCTGTTCGATGACGGTTCGGTCGGCTGGTACGAAGYCGGCTGGGGTCCGATGATTTCGGAAACGGCCTTCTTCGTGAAGGACGTCATCTCGCCCAATGGCTGCGTGTCGATCGTTATGAAGGAGGGTGTGAAGTCCGATGACATCGACACCCACACCAAGACCTCGACCATTCGCCTGCACAGTGCGGCGACCGGCCCGGACGGCAAGTTCGCCAAGCCGGACGAAATGCTGTCGATGGCGGGCGAGCCCGGCCATCAGGATCTCTGCGATCTCGAACAGGCCTTCGTATTGAAGGCGATCCGCGAGGATATCGATCTCACCAGGCACATGGACGACGCGGTGAAATCGCTCGCCGTCTGCCTTGCCGCAGACGAGAGCGTGCGCAGCGGCGCAGCCGTCAAACTCTAGAACAGGGACGAAGCCGTGGGCTCGCTGAACATCGAGAACGTGAAGAAGGCCTTCGGGCCGGTCGAGGTGCTGAAGGGCATCAACCTCGAGGTGACGGACGGCGAATTCGTCGTCTTCGTCGGCCCGTCGGGCTGCGGCAAGTCGACCTTGCTCCGGGTCATTGCCGGACTGGAGGATTCGACCTCGGGCCGGGTCGTCATCGACGGCCAGGACGTGTCCGTCACGCCGCCGGCCAAGCGCGGCATCGCCATGGTGTTCCAGACCTATGCGCTCTACCCGCATCTGACGGTGAAGAACAATATGGGCCTCGGGCTGAAACAGGCGGGCACGCCGGCGGCCGAGATCGACCGCCGCATCGGCATTGCCTCCTCGATGCTGTCGCTGGAGCCCTATCTCGAAAGGCGGCCGGCCGAACTTTCCGGCGGCCAGCGCCAGCGCGTCGCCATCGGCCGCGCCGTGGTGCGCGAGCCCAAGCTTTTTCTCTTCGACGAGCCGCTGTCGAATCTTGATGCCGCATTGCGCGTCAACACAAGGCTGGAGATCGCGCAGCTGCACCGCCGGCTGAAGGCGACGATGATCTACGTCACCCACGACCAGGTCGAGGCGATGACGCTGGCCGACAAGATCGTGGTGCTGAACGCCGGCCGGATCGAGCAGATCGGCGGCCCGATGGAGCTCTACAATTCGCCGGCGAATGAGTTCGTCGCCGGCTTCATCGGCTCGCCGAAGATGAACTTCGTCGACGGCGCCAGGCTTGGTGAAACCGCCAAGACCATCGGCGTGCGGCCGGAGCATCTGACCGTCGATCCCAAATCCGGCGCCTGGAAGGGCACGGTCGTCCACGCCGAGCATCTTGGCGCCGACACCAATCTCTATCTCGACTGCGAGAAGGCCGGCCTGATCACCGTGCGCATCTTCGGCGTCTACGACGCCGAGCCGGGCGCCACGCTCTATGCGACGCCGGACCCGGCCAAGACCTATCGGTTTGGCGCGGATGGGAAGGTGCTGAAGTAATATCGCTGCAGAGGGCAGCGTTGGTTCCCTTCTCCCCGTCCGGGGAGAAGGTGCCGGCAGGCGGATGAGGGGCGGCGCAAACTTATCGACCTTAAGTGCTCAAGCGTCAGCCTTGAACGTCTGCTTCTGCTGGCCAAGGCCTTCGATGCCGAGCTCGACAACATCACCGGCCTTCAAGAACACCGGCGGCTTCATGCCCAGCCCGACGCCGGGTGGGGTGCCGGTCGAGATGATGTCGCCGGGGTGCAGCGACATGAACTGGCTGAGGTAGGAAACAAGGTATGCCACGCCATAGACCATGGTCTTGGTCGAGCCGTTCTGCATCGTCTTGCCGTTGACGGTCAGCCACATCTTGATGTTCTGCGGGTCGGCGACCTCGTCCTTGGTCACCAGCCACGGGCCGATCGGACCGAAGGTGTCGCAGGACTTGCCCTTGGTCCACTGGCCCTGCCGCTCGGCCTGGAAGGCGCGTTCGGAGACATCGTGGGCGACGCAATAGCCGGCGACATAGTCAAGCGCGTCGGCTTCGCTGACATATTTCGCCGTCTTGCCGATGACCACGGCCAGTTCGACTTCCCAGTCGGTCTTCACCGAGCCGCGCGGGATCAGCACGTCGTCGTCGGGCCCGACGATGGCCGAGCTTGCCTTCATGAAGATGATTGGCTCCGGCGGCACGGTGGCGCCGGTCTCGGCGGCGTGGTCGGAATAGTTGAGGCCGATGCAGATGAACTTGCCAGTGCCGGCAACGCAGGCGCCGATGCGGGGCTTGCCGGAAACCGCCGGCAGCGACTTGGGATCGAGCTTGGCCAGCGTCGCCAGCGATGCCGGATCGAGCGCCTTGCCGCCGATGTCGGCGACATGGCCGGTGAGATCACGGATCGTTCCATCCGCATCGAGCAGGCCGGGGCGTTCGCTCCCCGCCTCGCCATAGCGCAGCAGCTTCATGGTATGTCTCCTCAGTCGGTTTGGTTCAGATCGACCAGCCGCCGTCGATATTATAGGCCTGTCCGGACGTATAGGTAGCGCCGGCCAGATAGACGGCGAGATCGGCGATTTCCTCCGGCGTGCCGAGCCGGCCCATCGGCTGGCGGGCGATGAAGGCGGCGCGGGCCGCTTCGTAGTCGCCCTGCGCATGCATGCGGTCCTGCAGCGACGGGCTCTCGACCGTGCCGGGGCAAATGGCATTGCAGCGAATGCCCTTGGCGACATAGTCGGCAGCGATTGCCTTGGTCAGGCCGATGACCGCAGCCTTGGTGACGCCATAGGCGAAGCGGTTCGGCACGCCCTTGCCGGCGCCGGCAACCGACGACATGTTGATGATCGATCCGTCGCCGCGCTCTAGCATGCCGGGCAGCACCGCTTTGATGGTGCGTATCATGGCGCGGACGTTGAGGTTGAAGGCGAAATCGAGATCGGCGTCCTTCATCTCGAGGATCGAGCCGGAATGGACGAAGCCGGCACAATTGAACAGCACGTCGACCTTGCCGATCTCGGCGAAGGCGGCGTTGACGGCATCGTCGTTGAGCACATCGAGCTTGCGGGTCTTGATGTCGGAGGTCTTGGCGAGTTCCGCCAGCAGCGCCTCGTTGATGTCGGTGGCGTAGACGATGGCACCCGCCTTGGCGAAGGCCAGCGCGCTCGCCTTGCCGATGCCTTGCGCCGCTGCCGTGACGACAACGACCTTGCCTGCCAGATCCGCCATGCTCTTCTCCTCGTCCGCTTGGGGTCGTCCGGGTCTACCGGTGGTCGGCCACGGCGTCATGGGCCAGTCGGACGCCATCATGCGGCCTGCGCGCCTGTCAGCCCACAGATACAGATAAAGATGTTTTTTCTCGTTAAAGAACATGCATCCGGGCGTCAAGTCCGAACACGATCACCATCGCGGCAGCGGTGTCGAAACTGCCCAAAGCGCACGACGCGCTTTGGTTCCCTGTCTTCATCCATGTCGTGTCCCAAAACCGCTGACGCCTTTTGGGCGACGTTCATCAGTCCCCGTAAGGCACCCAGACGTTCTTGACCTCGACGGCGCGGCGCAGGAAGGCATCGCCGGCCGCCTCGTCGGACGCCCAGTCGAGGCCGCGGCCATTGCCGCTCCAGACGCGCTTGAGGTTGCCGATGGACTCGGCCTCCGCCTTGGCGCAGGTGTCGGCATCGGCGAACACCCAAAGCCCGTCAACATCGTCATGCTTGGCCAGCACACCGGCAAGTTCGGCCGTGCGGCCGGTGACGATGTTGATGGCGCCGGCCGGAACGTCGGAATATTCGATGACCTGATAGAGGTCGGTGGCGACCAGCGGGTACCGCTCGGACGGCACCGCGACCACGGTGTTGCCCATGGCGAGCGCCGGTGCGACGAGCGAGATCAGGCCAAGCAGCGGTGACGCGTCGGGGGCGACGACGCCGACAACGCCGACCGGTTCGTGCAGCGCCAGTGTCACGGCACGTGCCGGCGGCTGGTGAACGCGGCCCTCGAACTTGTCGGCAAGGCCTGCATAGAGGAACAGCCGCTCGATCGACTGGTCGACCTCGTCGCGCGCTGCCTTGGGCGTAGCGCCGGTCAGCTCGGTGAGGCGAGCGGCAAACTCGCCGGCGCGTCCGGAAAGATTTTCGGCCAGATAGTAGAGCACCTGGGAGCGGTTGTAGGCGGTCGCTTCCGGCCAGGCTTTGCAGGCTCGCGCCGCCGAAACGGCGTCGCGGATATCCTTGCGGCTGCCGAGACCGACCTCGCCGGCAAGCTTGCCCTTGGCGGTGGCGACAGCCAGCGAATAGTTGCCGTCCGGCCGCACCTGCTTGCCGCCGATGAACAGCTTTGCCGTGCGGTCGATCGTATCGCCGTCGGATTGCTCGGCAGGTTGCTCGGAGACTGCCGCCGGCTTGATCACCGGGCCAAGTGGCAATTTGGCCGCCAGATATTCGAACATGCCTTCGCGCCCGCCTTCGCGGCCGAAACCGCTCTCGCGGTAGCCGCCGAAACCGCAGGCGGCGTCGAACATGTTGGTGCCGTTGACCCAGACAACGCCAGCCTTCAATTGCGGCGCGACATGCAAGGCGAGGTTGACGTTCTCGCTCCACACCGAGGCGGCCAGCCCATAGCGCGTGTTGTTGGCAAGCTCAATCGCTTCCTCGGTGTTGCGGAAGGTCATGGTCGCCAGCACCGGCCCGAACACTTCCTCTTGCGCCAAAATATTAGCCGGCGAAACACCGGTGGCGAGCGTCGGCAGATGGTAATAGCCGGAGGTAGGCAGCGCGGCGTCCGGCTGCCAGCACACAGCGCCCTGTCTGGCGCCCTCGGCAACCAGGCCCTTGACCCGGTCGAGCTGTGTGGCGTCGACCAGCGGGCCGATATCGGTGTTCTTGTCGAGCGGGCTGCCGACGCGCAGCCGGCTCATGCGTGTCTTGACCTTGGCGATGAGGGCATCGGCGATGCCTTCCTGCACCAGAAGCCGCGAACCGGCGCAGCAGACCTGGCCCTGGTTGAACCAGATGCCGTCGACCAGCCCTTCGACGGCGCTGTCGAGATCGGCGTCCTCGAAGACTATGAAGGCCGACTTGCCGCCAAGCTCCAGCGACAGTTTCTTCCCTGAACCCGCCGTAGCTTTCCTGATGATTTTGCCGACGTCCGACGAACCAGTGAAGGCGATCTTCTGGATGCCGGGGTGGTTGACGATGGCCGCACCGGCCTCCGGGCCGCCTTGGACGATGTTGACGACGCCCTTCGGCACGCCGGCACGTTCGCAGATTTCGGCGAACAGGATGGCGGTCAGCGGCGTGAATTCGGCCGGTTTCAGAACCACGGTGCAGCCGGCGGCAAGCGCCGGCGCGATCTTCCAGGCCAGCATCAGCAGCGGAAAATTCCACGGGATGATTTGGCCGACGACGCCGACACCCTTGTGGCCGGGGAAATCCCCGTCCAGCGCCTGTGCCCAGCCGGCATGGTGGATGAAATGGCGGATGGCCAGCGGCACGTCGATGTCGCGGCTTTCGCGGATCGGCTTGCCATTGTCGATCGACTCCAGCACCGCGAACAAGCGCTGGTGGCGCTGCATGGCGCGGCCGATGGCATAGAGCACTTTCGCTCTGACATAGCCTGAAGACGCCGACCATTTCGGCAGCGCCTTGGCCGCGGCCGAAACCGCGGCGTCTATATCGGCGGCATTGGCGTCCGACACTTTGGCCAGCAGCTTGCCGGAGGAGGGCTCGCTGGTCTCGAAGGTCTTGCCGCCGGAAGCGGCTTTCCAGTCGCCGCCGATGAACAGCGCCTTGCCGAAGTCGCGCGCCGCAAGCCAGGCGTCGGCCTCGTTGCGGGCTTCCGGCGCCGGGCCGTACTCCATGGCGTGATAACGGTCGAGAATGTTCATAGGGTTCCTCCTTCACCTCCCCTCGTGGGGAGGGTCGATCGGCAAAGCCGATCGGGGTGGGGCGTTCAAGCCATCGCGTGGCGATGATTGGCCGAATAGTGCCCGGTCAGATGGTGTTCGAGCTGGCGCTCGATGTCGGTCAAAAGGCTCGAGGCGCCGAAGCGGAACAGCTCGGGCTCCAGCCATGGCCGGCCGAGTTCTTCCTTCATCAGCACCAGCCAGTCGAGCGAGGCTTTTGCCGTGGAGATGCCGCCAGCCGGCTTGAAGCCGATGTGATAGCCGGTCTCCTCGAAATAGGCGCGGATGGCGCGAACCATGGCGAGGCCAACCGGTAGCGTGGCGTTCACACTTTCCTTGCCGGTCGAGGTCTTGATGAAGTCGGCGCCGGCCATCATAGCCACCATCGAGGCGAGCATGACATTGCGCAGCGTGGCGAGGTCACCGGTGCCGAGGATAACCTTCAGATGCGCATCCCCACAGGCGGCGCGCATCGAGACGATCTCGTTGTAGAGCTCCCGCCACTTGGCGCCGAACACCAACCCGCGTGGAATGACAACGTCGATCTCGTCGGCGCCGTCCTTCACCGAGGCCTCGATTTCCTGCAGGCGGGTGGAAAGTGGGGCAAGGCCGTGCGGGAAGGCGGTGGAAACGGCTGCGACGTGAATGCCGGTGCCGCGCACGGCATCGACCGCGGTCGCGACGAAGGGATGGTAGACGCAAACGGCGGCCGGGCGAATGACCTCGCCCGCAATACCGAGACCCTCGACGATATCGCGGCGGAACGGATTGATCGCCTTGGCGCACAGCCGGCGCACGCGCTCTTCGGTGTCGTTGGAATTCAGCGTCGTCAGGTCCATGCAGGCGACGGCGCGCAGCAGCCAGGCCGCCTGATTGTCGGCCTTGATAGAGCGCCGCTTGGTCAGGCTCGCGACGCGGCGTTCGAGCGCCGAGCGGTTGACGCTGCGCACCGACTCCATGAAGCCGAGGTCGAGCTTCATGCCGGGGTTGCGCGCGATGCGATGGTCCAGCGGAACGGGGGTATTGGCGGCGGCGCGCGCCGGCAGTGGCGTCACCTTCGACGCGCCGGCACCAAGCTCGGCTTCGCGGATAGTGCTGCTCATCTCCTGCCCTTTCATTCAGCGACTTGCGCCGAAGATAGCCCGTGAATTGACGCTTCACGAGTCCCTTAATGCATGCCGCCCAAAGTGCGCAGCGGTTTTGGGACAACGGCATGCATCGACAAAAAACAAAAAGCGCGTCGCGTAAGGCGACGCGCTTTTGCGCTCATAGCTTAAAAAGGCCGCGAAAGCAGCTAGTTTTTTGACCGAAAGGTCAAAACTTGATTTCTGAGTGTGTTGGTCGGCTCAGCCGACGAAGGCGCGTTCGACGACAAAACTCGCCGGATGATGCAGAGAGCCCTCCTCGAAGCCGAGGCGCTCGGCCAGCTCCTTGACGTCCTTCAGCATGTGCATCGAACCGCAGATCATGATGCGGTCGGTTTCCGGATTGAGCTTGTCGATGCCGAGATCGGTATAGAACTTGCCGGATCCGATCAGCGCGGTGATGCGGCCCATGCGCGCCGATTCTTCGCGGGTCGTCGAATTGTAGAGGGTGACACGGCCACCGGTCAGCTCGCCGATCAGCGGATCGCTTTCGAGCCCGGCGACCAGCTCCTGGCCATAGATGAGCTCGGCAGTGTCGCGGCAGGTATGGGTCAGGACGACCTGCTCGAACTTCTCATAGGTGTCGGGGTCGCGCAGCAGGCTGGCGAAGGGTGCTATGCCGGTGCCGGTCGAGATCATGAACAGGCGTTTTGCGGGCGTCAGCGCGTCGACGACCAGCGTGCCGGTCGACTTCTGGCGCATGATGACGGTGTCGCCGACCTGGATCTTCTGTAGTTCCGAGGTCAGCGGGCCGTCCGGCACCTTGATCGAGAAGAACTCCAGCTCGTCGTCCCAGGCGGGGCTCGCCACCGAATAGGCGCGGAACACCGGCTTCTCGGCATTGGGCAGGCCGATCATGACGAACTCGCCGGAACGGAAGCGCAGCGACTGCGGCCGGGTGATGCGGAACGAGAACAGCCGGTCCGTATAGTGCTTCACCGAGACGACGGTCTCGGCATAGACATTGGCCGGAATCGGAAACTGCAGCGGGCGGGCGCCGGCGGTATTGAATGCGGATGTGGTGTTCATCAAATCCAACCTTCTGGCCCAACTGCAAACGCGGGCACCAAACCTTCACCTGCGCGCCCGAACCGTTCAGGTTCCGGCGTGCTGCCTGCACACTCCGAAGCAGTAAGCTCTTGTGTCCGGAATTTATTAGTATACAAACGATATTTGCGTCAAGATACCGCCGCGAAACACCTTTCCAAACTGTGACATATCCGTAGTCCGCGCATTTCGGGTTTCGACAATGAAAGAGAATTTTTCGGTGCAGCAGCCGGATTCCCTGGGCAGCGTCGTCGCCGGTATCGATGTCGGCGGGACCTTTACCGACCTGCTTCTGATCGACGGCCGAGACGGTGGCCGGGTGCATATAGCCAAGACCCCGACCACGGTCGACAACCAGGCGTTCGGCGTCGTTTCGGCGCTCGGCGCCACCGGATTTCCGATCGACGGCATCGACCTCATCGTGCATGGCACGACCACCACCACCAATGCGGTGCTCGAACGCCGGCTGGCGAAAACCGGCATGATCACCACGCGCGGCTTTCGCGACGTGATCGAGCTTGGCCGGCGCACGCGGCCGCAGCCCTATGGCATGACCGGTAGTTTCGTGCCGATCATCCCGCGCAATCTGAGGCTCGAAGTCTCGGAGCGCGTCGAGGCGTCGGGCACGGTGCGCACGCCGCTCGACGAGGCTGAAATGAGCGACGCCGTGAAGGCGCTGATCGAGGCCGGCTGCGAATCCCTGGTCATCCACTTCCTGCATTCCTACGCCAACCCGGCGCATGAACGGCGCGCCGCCGAAATCGCCGCCGAACTCTGGCCGAACGGCTACATCACGTCGGGCCACGCGCTGCTGTCGGAGGCGCGCGAATTCGAGCGCGGCGTCACCGCTTCGGTCAACGCGTCGGTGCAGCCGATCCTCGAGCGCTATGTCGAGCGGCTGCGCAAGGAGTTGGGCTCGAAAGGCTATGCCCGCGACTTCCTGATCATGAACGGCAATGGCGGCATGATCTCGGCCCGCTTCGTCACACGTGAATCGGCCAAGACCGTCATGTCCGGTCCGGCCTCGGGTGTCATCGCCGCCGCCTATACGGGAAAACGCGCCGGCTACGAAAACCTCGTCACCTACGACATGGGCGGCACCTCGACCGACGTGGCGCTGATCCGCAACGCCGAGCCGGCTGTCTCGAACGAGATCGAGATCGAATATGCCATGCCGATCCACGTGCCGATGGTGGCGGTGCACACGGTCGGCGCCGGCGGCGGCTCGATCGCCCGCGTCGACGCCGCCGGCCTGATCCAGATCGGTCCGGAAAGCGCCGGCGCCAATCCCGGCCCGATCTGCTACGGACGCGGCGGCCTCGAGCCGACCATCACCGACGCCAACCTGGTGCTCGGCCGGCTGGCCCCGAAAAAGCTGCTGGCGGTCGAAAACCCGGTCACTGTCGAGCGCGTCACCGGTATCTTCGAGGAGAAGATCGGCAAGGCGACCGGCCTGTCCGGCGTCGAGGCGGCGGGCGCGGTGCTGCGGCTCGGCAACATGAAGATGGCCGGCGCCATCCGCATGGTTTCGGTGTCGCGCGGCCATGATCCGCGCGATTTCGCACTGTTCGCCTTCGGCGGCGCCGGGCCGCTGCACGCAACCGCCCTGGCGCGCGAACTCGGCCTGCCCAAGGTGCTGGTGCCGGCGCGGCCAGGTATCACCAACGCGCTCGGCTGCGTCGTCGCCGATCTGCGCCACGACTTCGTCAACACCGTCAACCAGCCGGTGGCGGTACTCGACCAGGACCAGCTTCACGCCGTATTGGAACGGCACCGAAACGAAGGCGAGGAGCTCATCGGCAAGGAAGCGGTGAAGCCCGAGACGATCCGCGCCACCCACTCCGCCGACATGCAGTTCGTCGGCCAGACCCACATCATCAACGTGCCGTTGCCATCCTCGTCGGTGACCAAACATGAGCTGCAAACGCTGTTCGAAAAAGCCTATTTCGCCCGCTTCAAGGTCGAGCTGCCGGAAATCCGCGCCAACCTCGTCAACCTCAACACCTCGGTGACGGGTGTGCGGCCGGCGATCGACCTGTCGCGTTTGATCGACCCGGCTGGTCGCGGAAAAACGCTCGACGAGGCACGGCGCGAGATTCGGCCGGTCTGGTACGGCGGGCGCTGGCACGACACGCCGGTTTACGCGCGCGAAAAGCTGCCGCTCGACGCGGTCATCGAAGGCCCGGCGATCCTCGAACAGATGGATGCGACCACCGTGCTCGAACCCGGCGACCGGGCGCGCTCGGACGCCGACGGCAACATCATCATCGACATTGGCGAGGCCTGAGATGCCTGACATTGATATGGCAAAGCTCGACGCCATCACCCTTTCGGTCCTCCAGGCGGCCTTGCAGCAGGTCTGCGACGAGATGGACCTGACCTTCTCCCGCGCCGCCTTCTCGCCGGTCATCGCTGAGGCCAACGACCGCTCCGATGGCATCTATTCGGCTGTCGATGGCTCGCTGATCGCGCAGGGGTCGCAGGGCCTGCCGGTGTTCGTCGGCGTCATGCAGTATTCGACCAAAACGGTGATCGAGATGATCGCCGATGGCCGCTGCCTGCCGCCGGAGCCCGGCGACATCTACATCGTCAACGATCCCTATCTCGGCGGCACCCACCTGATGGATGTGCGCTTCGCCATGCCGGTCTACCGGGCTGGCAAGATTTTCTGCTGGCTGTCCAACACCGGCCACTGGCCTGACATTGGCGGCTCGGTGCCGGGCGGTTTCTCGGCTTCCGCGACCGCGGTCGAACAGGAAGGCCTCCGGCTGCCACCGGTCAAGCTGTTCAAGAAGGGCGTACTTGACCCCGAAATCTACGCCATCATCTGCTCCAACATCCGCGTTGCCGACCAGCGGATCGGCGACATCCGCGCCCAGGCCGCCGCGTTGCTGATCGGCCAGGATCGGCTTAACGGAATCCTCGATCGTTACGGAGACGAAACCGTTGTCGAGGCGATCGCCGAACTGCGCCGGCGGGCCGCCGAACAGATGCGCGCCAACATATCCGCCATCCCCAATGGCACCTACCATTCCAAGGCCTTTGTCGATTCCGACGGGGTGGTCAACGAGCCACTGACCATCGCGCTGGCTGTCGAGAAACGGGGCGACACGCTGACCTTCGATTTCGCCGGCTCGTCAAAGCCCTGCGCTGGGCCGATGAACAGCGTGCTGGCGACGACCTTGTCCTCGGTCTACCTCGCCATGCGCCACATTTTCCCGGATGTGCCGATCAGCGCCGGCGCTTTCGAGCCGCTTGAGGTCAAGCGTCCGGAGGGCACGTTCCTCGACGCCAAATATCCGCGCCCCGTCTCGGGCTGCGCAGCCGAGGTCTCGCAACGCATCGCCGAGGCGGTGTTCGCGGCGATGGTCCAGGCGCTGCCGGACAAGGTGACGGCGGCACCCGCCGGATCCAGCGGCAATTTCGCGCTCGGCGGCAACGATCCGGCGCGCGGCCGCGACTACGTCATGTACCAGATCTCCGGCGGCGGCTATGGAGGCAATTCAGGCCATGACGGCCTGACCAATGGCTGCTCGACCATCGGCATCTCCAAGTCGCCGCCGGTCGAGATCATGGAACAGGCCTTTCCGGTGCTCTACCGCCACTACGCCTTGCGCGAAGGCTCGGGCGGCGCCGGCAAGCAGCGTGGTGGTTTTGGCCTCGCCTATGAGGTCGAGATCCTGCGCGGCGACGCCCGCGCTTCCTTCGTCATGGATCATGGCCGTTTCGGCCCGCAGGGCGCCCTCGGCGGCAAGGACGGCGCGGTCAACACGGTGACCGTCTTCCGCAATGGCGAGGAGCATGTGCCGCCACATCTGTCCAAGGAGCAGGATATCGCGCTTAAGGCCGGCGACCGTGTGCGCGTCGGCACGCCGGGCGGCGGCGGCTATGGTGATCCGATGGAGCGCGATGCCGATCTGGTGCTGCGCGATGTGGCGTTGGGATACTACACGTCAGCGGAAGCCAGCGAAAAATTCGGCGTTGTCCTGTCGGCGGGCGAGTTCGCCATTGACCGGAAGGCGACGGACGAGCAGCGCGCCGGCTAACACTGAAGGCGGCTTGGATCGCTCGCGCGCCGTGATCGCCGCAGCACATGTCGTTTCCGTCTCCGCCGGAGTCACGAAAGCCCGTAGACTTCTCCGGTCAACGGAGATCTCGGACATGCGTCTTTTCGGTCGTTTCGTGCTTGCCGCCTCGGTCGCCCTGGTTCTCGCCACGGGTGCCGCATCCGCCCAGGACAAGAAGCTCAGGATCGGCACCGAGGGCGCCTATCCGCCCTTCAACTACGCCAATGCCGACGGCACGCTGGGCGGCTTCGACATCGACCTCGGCAAGGCGCTGTGCGCTGAGATGAAGGCCGAGTGCGAGTTCACCGTGCAGGATTTCGACGGTTCTATCCCAGCGCTGCAGGCCGGCAAGTTCGATGCGATCATCAACATCACCATCACACCGGAGCGGGCCGAGAAGGTCGAGTTCACCCACAAATACTACCAGACGCCGCCGGCCATCGCGGTGCCGAAGGATTCGACCATATCAGGCACATCGCCGGAGGACCTAAAAGGCAAGGCGCTCGGCGTGCAGACCGCGACCATCCACCAGAAATTCGCCGAGCAGAAATACTCAGGCTCGACCGTCAAGGCCTATCCGACCGGCGATGACGCCCGCACCGACATGGCCAACGGACGCCTCGACGCGATGATGGACGGCTCGATCATTCTGACCGAGTGGCTGAAGAAACCAGACGGCGCCTGCTGCAAGCTGCTTGGCACCTTGACGGCCGACCCGGCCATTCACGGCCCCGGCGTCGGCATCGCGCTGCAGAAAGGCGACAAGGAGCTGGCCGACAAGTTCAATGCGGCAATAGACGCACTGCGTGCCAACGGAAAATACAAGGAAATCAACGATAAATACTTTTCCTTCGACGTTTACGGCAGCTGATCCCGGCAGAAATTCCCTTCGGCAGCGCTGTCCGGCGC
>NZ_JBFULQ010000019.1:0-26603 GCF_054049815.1 Mesorhizobium sp. P5_C1
CGCCATGGATTCCAACGACCTCGAAAAGGAACGCGGTATCACCATCCTGGCCAAGGCGACCTCGGTCGACTGGAAGGACACCCGCATCAACATCGTCGACACCCCTGGCCACGCCGACTTTGGCGGAGAGGTCGAGCGCATCCTGTCGATGGTGGATTCGGCCATCGTGCTGGTCGACGCCGCCGAAGGGCCGATGCCGCAGACCAAATTCGTCGTCGGCAAGGCGCTCAAGGTCGGCCTGAAGCCGATCGTCGTCATCAACAAGATCGACCGTCCGGACGCCCGCCATGTCGAGGTGGTCAACGAGGTGTTCGACCTGTTCGCGGCGCTCGACGCCACCGACGAGCAGCTCGATTTCCCGATCCTCTACGGTTCAGGCCGCGATGGCTGGGTTTCGGAAAATCCGGAAGGCCCCAAGGACCAGGGCCTGGCGCCGCTGTTCGATCTCGTCATCAAGCATGTGCCGACGCCGACCGTTCATCCCGGCCCATTCCGCATGATCGGCACCATCCTGGAAGCCAATCCTTTCCTTGGCCGCATCATCACCGGCCGCATCGAGAGCGGCACGCTGAAGTCCAACCAGCCGGTCAAGGTGCTGCACCATGACGGCACGCTGGTCGAGACCGGCCGTATTTCCAAGATCCTCGCCTTCCGCGGCCTCGAGCGCCAGCCGATCGAAGAGGCCCAGGCGGGTGATATCGTCGCCATCGCCGGCCTGTCGAAGGGCACCGTCGCCGATACGTTCTGCGACCCGTCCGTGACCGAACCCCTGCATGCGCAGCCGATCGATCCGCCGACCGTGACCATGTCCTTCCTCGTCAACGACAGCCCGCTTGCCGGCACCGAAGGCGACAAGGTGACCAGCCGCGTCATCCGTGACCGCCTGCTGCGCGAGGCCGAAGGCAATGTCGCGCTGAAGATCGAGGAATCGCCGGACAAGGATTCGTTCTTCGTCTCCGGCCGTGGCGAATTGCAGCTGGCCGTGCTGATCGAGACGATGCGCCGCGAAGGCTTCGAGATCGCCGTATCGCGTCCGCGCGTCGTCATGCAGAAGGGCGAAAGCGGCGAATTGCTGGAGCCGGTCGAGGAAGTCGTCATCGACGTCGACGAGGAGCATGCCGGCATCGTCGTGCAGAAGATGTCGGAGCGCAAGGCCGAGATGGTCGAGCTGCGCCCGTCCGGCGGCAACCGCCAGCGCATCGTCTTCCACGCGCCGACGCGTGGCCTGATCGGCTATCAGTCGGAACTGCTGACCGACACGCGCGGCACCGCCGTGATGAACCGGCTGTTCCACGCCTACGAGCCCTATAAGGGCGAATTGCCGGGCCGCACCAATGGCGTGCTGATCTCCAACGAGCAGGGCGAGGCGGTGGCCTATGCCATGTGGAACCTGGAAGATCGCGGCCCGATGGTCATCGATCCCGGCGTCAAGGTCTATCAGGGCATGATCATCGGCATCCATAGCCGCGACAACGACCTCGAAGTGAACGTGCTGAAGGGCAAGAAGCTGACCAACATCCGCGCCGCCGGCAAGGACGAGGCGGTCAAGCTCACCCCGCCGATCCGCATGACGCTGGAACGCGCGCTGGCCTGGATCCAGGACGACGAGCTGGTCGAGGTGACGCCGAAGACTATCCGCCTGCGCAAGCTCTATCTCGATCCGAACGAGCGCAAGCGCTTCGAGAAGTCAGCCAAGGCAGTCGGCGCCGCATAACCTTATTTTCTTTTTCTCACAGCTGAGAGGGGCGGAGTGCACAAGTGCTTCGCCCCTCTGTTCATTCACCCGCCGGCGGCCGAGATGATGGCCTGACGATCGGGTTGGCCGGCGAGGTCGATGCGGATCGTGGTCCCCGCGCGGGCCGGCTTGCGCAGGGCTTTGGCGCCGTCAGGGTCCACGACCAGCAATCGCCTTTCTTCCAACGCCTGAAGCCGCGATCGCGGGAGGCCGAGTTCGCTCGCGAGCAGCCGGTCAAGCCGCAGCGATGTCGGCATTTCGAGCCCGAGCAGGAGTTCCAACATGGTTGCGGCCTCTTGAGGGGAGCCGAGCACTTGTTTGCGGACGACGACGTCGGCAAATTCTTCAACGCGTCCCACACGGCTCCGCAGCGCGACGACATCGAAAGCATGGCGCCGGGCGAGTGACGGATCATTGCTTTCGAGCGCCGCGAGCCGCGCCGGTTCGATATCGCGGCGGCTGCAGCGCTCCAATATGCCGAAATTCCAGGAATTGTCGCAGTCGATGCAACGGTAGATCAGCCAGACGTCGATGCGCTTGCCGTTGGCGTTGACGCGGAATTTTTCGCTGCAGCGATAGGCCTTGACGGTGCCGCAGCGATTGCAGTTGATGAGTGGTCGAGGTGCGGTCTTGGGCGCGATCGCCCAGCGGATACGCAGGAGTGCAGACATGCCGATAAGCCCTTCCCGTCGGGAAGTTCATCAGGTCGGCAATGTCGAGATGCCCATGCGGGCGCGGCGTGGCGGCAGGCTGTGGCGATCGGAAATCAGGTGTCACGGGCGGAAAGCGCGCGACAGCGGTTCAGCAGTGCCAAACCGGTCTCGAACCGCCGCCCAGAGGAACACATGAATTGAAAACAGGCACCGCGAATGCGGCGCCATGCAGTGTGTCGGGGGAGTTGACGAGACCGGCGGTTACTGAGGCAAAGTGACGCTCGAAATTGTTTCGCGGCGGCCCTTCTAGCTGCGAGATGCCAGAGGTGCAAGGCACCTGATTATCTCACGTTGGTGCTACCCTTCATTGCCGGCACCTTCTCCCCGTAAGGGATGGAGGAGAAGGGAGAAGCTCCAGCGATTATCTTGCCTTTGCCAGCGTTACAGCTGTCGGGTTAGTGTGGCGGATCGAACCTCAAGCAGAGATCCTGACCATGCACCTCACTTCGCTGCTGATCTTCGCCGCCGCCTTGTTCGTTGCCGCCGGTTCGCCGGGCCCGTCGATCGCGGCGCTCGTCGCGCGGGTCATCTCGAAAGGGTATCGTGACGTGTTCCCGTTCCTGCTCGCCATGTGGATTGGCGAGGGCATCTGGCTGTCGCTGGCGGTGTTCGGACTGGCTGTCGTGGCGCAGAGTTTTCACTTCGCCTTCGTCGTCGTGAAATGGATCGGCGTCGCCTATCTCGCTTATCTCGCCTTCAAGATGTGGACCGCGCCGGTTGACGCCAAAGAGGGCGAGATGCCGCGCGAGGATTCGCCCGCAAAACTGTTCTTCGCCGGCATGGCGGTGACGCTCGGCAATCCGAAGATCATGATGTTCTACCTGGCGCTGCTGCCGACGATCATCGACCTCGCGTCGGTGAGCATCCTCGGCTGGGTCGAATTGACGGCGACCATGGCGGTGGTCCTCATCGTCATCAATCTCGCCTGGGTGCTCGCCGCCTCGCAGGCGCGCAAGCTGTTGAAAAGCAAGCGCGCCATGAAGATCGCCAACCGCGTCAGCGCCACGACGATGGCCGGTGCCGCCGCGGCGATCGCGGCGCGGTGATAGGGCATGCATCCGAACCGAAGGACGGCGTCAGCGAAAAGCGGGAACGTTTTCTGCTTCGCAGACCCTCGGTTAGGAGGATCACGCTTAAAACGCCGCGTCACATCACTTCAATGATCGGCGCGATCTCGACGCTGAAAGCCGGGTCCATAAGGATAGGACAATCCTTGGCCTTGCCGACGGCATCGTCGATGTCTTTTGCTTCAACGATCGTATAGCCGGCGGTTGGATTGCTGCCGCCATTGTTCTCGACCTTGCCGCCGGGCAGCACCATCTTCGACATGCCGACCGGATTGCCGCCGTCGACCACGGCCGAGCCGAGCTTGCCGTACCAGTGCGTCCAGGCGTCCATTGCCGCCTGCCGTTCGGCCTCCTCGGTCGGCATCTTGCCCGAGCCGTGATAGACGTAGAGAAACTTCGCCATGTTCTCCTCCCTTGATCAGCGGCATCGAACCGGCATGCGGTCACGCCGCCTGGCAATCATCGGACCAAAGCGGCGAACATGCAACGAGAATGCGAAAGGGCTAATGTAGGGCGCGGCTGGCTCCAGCAGCTCACCTCGCCATCGCGTGGTATTCGTCGTTCGGCCGCATGTCGATTGCCGCCGCCACGCGGTTCGACATGTTGAAGAACGAAGCGGTCGAGGCGATGTCCCAGATGTCGCGATCGGTGAAGCCGGCCTTGCGCAGTCCGGCTCGATCAGCCTCGACGATCTTAGCCGGCTCTTCGGTCAGCTTGACGGCGAATTCGAGCATTGCGGTCTGCCTCGGCGATAGCTCGGCGGCGCGGAAGTTCATCACCATCATCTCGCCGAGCGTCGGGTCGCCGGAGAGCTGGCGCACCGCCGCGCCATGCGCGGTCAGGCAATAATAGCAATGGTTGATCGAGGAGACGGCGACCGCGATCATCTCGCGTTCCAGTTTCGACAGGCCGGACTCGCCCAGCATCAGGTCGTTGTACATGTCGGTGAAGGCACGCAGCTTCTTGTCGTCGAAGGCGTAGGCGCGCAGCACGTTGGGAACGAGGCCGAGCTTCTCCTCGCATTTGGCGAAATAGGTTTTTGTCGCATCGCTCAACTCTCCCGAAGCAAGGTCAAGCGCGGTGATTTTGCCGGTCATGGGGTGGCTTCTCCTCGTTGGGCGATGTCCTGTCGCCGAATTCCGATAAATCTTGGCAAGCCGTCAAACCTTTGTCGCCAAACAGCGCTCATCTGCTACCATAGTCACAAAAGCATGCGACGGGAGGAATGGCATCATGGCCAGCGTGAAATCCGCAGCGAAGTCGAAGAAAAAGGCCACCGCAGCAGCAAGGACGGRGGAAAGACCAGCCAGGCTTGCCGACTACCTGCTCGCCCGCGCGCCGGCCGAAGACATCGCCGCCTATGAGGCGGCCGACCTCGAACGCGCCGCCGATCTTGCCGGCCAGGCGGTCGCCGGCCACAAGAAGAGTGAGTGCGTCGTCGCCGTCGATGCCGATTCAGGCGTCGTCAGCCAGGGCCGCCCAGTGACGGTGATCACGGTCGTCAACGACAACATGCCGTTCCTGTTCGATTCCATCCTCGGCGAGATCACCGAAAGCGCCGGTGAACCGACCTTGGTCACCCACCCGGTCATCACCGTTCGCCGCGGCAAAGGCGGTGTGGAAGAAATCCTCGGCGACGGCAATTTCGCCAAGGACGACGGCAGCCACGACCGGCTGAGCGTCATCCATGTCCATATCCCGCGGCTGACCGCCGAGCAGGCGGCCGGATTGACCGAGCGGCTGCGCAAGATGCTCGGCCAGGTGCACGCTGCTGTCCACGACTGGCGGCCGATGCTGGCCCGCCTCGACCAGGCGATCTCGGAGTTCCGCTATTCGGCGGTGCCGCTCGACAAGAAGAGCGTTGCCGAGGCGATCGCCTTCCTGGAGTGGCTGCGCGACGACAATTTCACCTTCCTCGGCATGCGCGAGTTCAAATACACCGGCGGCGAGGAAAGCGGCACGCTGGAGCGCGCCGACAAGCCCGGTCTCGGTATCCTGTCCGATCCGGATGTGCTGGTGCTGAGGCGCGGCACGGAAGCTGTGACGACAACGCCGGAAATCCGCGCCTTCCTGCATGGGCCGGAGCCGCTGATCGTCACCAAGGCCAATGCCAAGTCTTCGGTGCACCGCCGCATCTATCTCGATTACATCGGCGTCAAGACCTACACGTCCAAGGGCACGCTGGCGGGCGAATTGCGCATCGTCGGCCTGTTCACCTCGACCGCCTACACGCGCTCCGTGATGAAGATCCCGTATCTGCGGTCGAAGGCCGAAACGATCATCGCCAAGTCCGGTTTCGATCGGCACGATCACTCCGGCAAGGCGCTGATCAATGTGCTGGAGAGCTATCCGCGCGACGAGTTGTTCCAGGTGCCGGTGCCGATCCTGAGGAAGCACGCCGCAGCCATTCTCGGCTTGGTCGAGCGGCCGCGGGTCCGGGCGCTGGTGCGTGTCGACCAGTTCGATCGCTTCGTCTCGATCCTCGTCTTCGTGCCGCGCGACCGCTACGACAGCGTCGTGCGCGAGAAGATCGGCAGCTATCTCAAGACCGTCTTCGAAGGCCGGCTGTCGGCCCATTACCCGGCCTTCCCCGAAGGCGGGCTGGCGCGCGTCCATTTCATCATCGGCCGCTCCGGCGGCAAGACGCCGAAGGTCGAGCAAGCGGCGATCGAGGCGGCGATCCGTGACATCGTGCGCACCTGGGAGGATGCCCTTTCCGATGCGGCCGACGCGAATGGCGGCAACCAGGCTTTGAAGAGCATCGCCGCACGGCTGCCGGAAAGCTACCGCGATACGTTCAGCGCAGCGGTGGCGCTGGCCGATGCGGGGCGCATCGCCAAGATCAGCGCCAGCAATCCGATCGCCATCGACTATTATCGCAATGCCGAGCAGAAGCCGCATCAGGCGTCGCTGAAGATCTATCACCACGGCAGCCCGGTGGCGTTGTCACGGCGCGTGCCGGTGCTGGAAAACATCGGCTTCCGGGTCATCAGCGAGCGCACCTTCGAGGTCGGCGACGACCAGTCCGGCATGGTCTTCATCCACGACATGGAGCTGGAGAACAGCTACGGCAAGCCGATCGACCTTGCCGATGGCGGCGCGCTGTTCGAAGACGCATTCCTGTCCGTCTGGCGCGGCGACGTCGACAATGACGGCTATAACGGCCTTGCCCAGACCGCAGGCCTGTGGTCGGGCGAGATCACCATCCTGCGCGCCTATGGCCGCTATCTGCAGCAGGTCGGCATTCCGCAAAGCCAGGACTTCATCGCCGCCGCGCTCAACCGCTATCCCGATATCGCGCGCGGCCTGCACGCCCTGTTCATCGCCCGGCTTGGCCCGACGGCCGAGACAGAAGGCGTGGTGGCGGCAAAGCACCTCAAGGCCAAGATCAAGGATGCGCTGGAAGATGTGCCGAACATCGACGACGACACCATCATCCGCCGCTACCTCAATCTGATCGAAGCCTCGCTGCGCACCAATCATTTCGTTGCCGATACGAAAGAGAAAGGCCAGTCGCTGGCGATCAAACTCGATTCGCATGCGGTCGACGGCTTGCCGGCGCCGCGGCCGTGGCGAGAGATCTTCGTCTACGGTTCCGAGGTCGAGGGGCTGCATCTGCGCTTCGGCCCGGTGGCGCGTGGCGGCCTGCGCTGGTCAGACCGCGCCCAGGACTACCGCACCGAGGTTCTCGGCCTGGTCAAGGCGCAGCAGGTCAAGAACGCTGTCATCGTGCCGGTTGGCGCCAAGGGCGGCTTTTTCCCCAAGCGCCTGCCGGCGGGCGGCAGCCGCGATGCGATCTTC
Organism: Mesorhizobium sp. P5_C1; assembly: GCF_054049815.1. Classification (NCBI taxonomy): domain Bacteria; kingdom Pseudomonadati; phylum Pseudomonadota; class Alphaproteobacteria; order Hyphomicrobiales; family Phyllobacteriaceae; genus Mesorhizobium; species Mesorhizobium sp. P5_C1. The sequence goes on from NZ_JBFULQ010000019.1 coordinate 7,317, forward strand.
GAGGCCGGCACATCGGCCTACAAGAACTTCGTCTCCAGCCTGCTGTCGATCACCGACAATATCGGCCTCGACGGCGTCATCCCGCCGGCCGGCGTCGTGCGCCGCGACCCGGACGATCCATATTTCGTCGTTGCCGCCGACAAGGGCACGGCGACCTTCTCCGACACGGCGAACGCCATCAGCGAGAAGCATGGCTTCTGGCTCGACGACGCGTTCGCCAGCGGCGGTTCGGCCGGCTACGACCACAAGAAGATGGGCATCACCGCCAAAGGCGCCTGGGAGGCGGTCAAGCGGCATTTCCGCGAGATGAACCGCGACATCCAGACCTCGCCCTTCACCGTCGTCGGTGTCGGCGACATGTCGGGTGACGTGTTCGGCAACGGCATGCTTTTGTCGCCGAAGACCAGGCTGATCGCCGCCTTCGACCATCGCGACATCTTCATCGATCCCGATCCCGACATGGCGGCTTCGATGGCCGAGCGCGAGCGCATGTTCGCCCTGCCGCGTTCGAGCTGGCAGGACTACGACAAGACCAAACTGTCGGAAGGCGGCATCATCGTGTCGCGCAACCAGAAGTCGATCACCTTGCCGGCGGCGGCGGCGGCGGCGATCGGTCTGGCCAAGACGACCGCCACGCCGGTCGAGATCATGGGCGCCATCCTAAAGGCGCCGGTCGATCTGCTCTGGTTCGGCGGCATCGGCACGTATTTGAGGGCATCCGGCGAAACCAACGCCGAGGTCGGCGACCGCGCCAATGATGCCGTCCGCATCACCGCGCTCGACGTGCGCGCCAAGGTGATCGGCGAGGGCGCCAATCTAGGCGTGACGCAGCGGGCCCGCATCGAGTTCGGCATGAATGGCGGCCGCTGCAACTCGGACGCCATCGACAATTCGGGCGGCGTCAACTGCTCCGACGTCGAGGTCAACATCAAGATTGCGCTGGCTTCGGCCATGCGCAAGGGATCGTTGACGCGCCCTGCGCGCAACAAGCTGCTGGCCGAAATGACCGGGGAGGTTGGCGGACTGGTACTGTCCAACAATTACGAGCAGACACTGGCGCTTTCGATCGCCCGCAAGCGCGGCCTCGCTGACATCGCGCATCAAAGCCGCTTCATGACGGCGCTGGAGGGACGCGGCCTGCTCGACCGCGCCGTCGAGACGCTGCCGTCGCCGGCGGCGCTCACCGAGCGCGAAGCACGCGGCGAGCCGCTGACCAGGGCCGAGCTCGGCGTGTTGCTGGCCTATGCCAAGATCGTGCTGTTTTCCGATATCGTCGCCAGCGACGTGCCGGACGACGTGCATTTCGATCGCGACCTGATGGGCTATTTCCCGGACCGGATGGCGAAGAAATACGCAGCCGAGATCAACGACCACAGGCTGCGCCGCGAGATCATTGCCCGGGTCGTCGCCAACGACCTGGTCAATCGCGGCGGCCCGTCCTTCGTCAACCGGCTGCAGGAAGCGACCGGCCGCACCGCGGCCGACGTGGTACGCACCTTTGCTGTGGTGCGCGACGGTTTTGCCTTGCCGGCGCTCTATCGCGAGATCGACGCGCTTGACAATCTCGTCGACGGCCAGGTGCAGCTCGATCTCTACCAGGCGGTCAGCCGGCTGATCTACGTGACCAGCGGCTGGTATCTCAAGAACGACGCCGGCACCGCACCACTTGGTCAGCGCATTGGCGAACTCATGGAAGCGCGCAAGGCACTGGAACCCAAGCTCGTTTCGCTGCTGCCGGCCTTCTCGCGCGAGCGTATCGAGGAGAAGCGGCACGGGCTGTTCAAGAGCGGTGCGCCGGAAAAGCTGGCCGGGCAATTGGCGCTGAACGAGGTGGCGGAGCTCATCCCCGACATCGCGCTGACGGCGCGCACGGCCGGCGCCGACATCGTTGCCGCGGCCAAGGCGTTCTTCGCGGTCAGCGATGCCTTCCGTATCCCGCGCGTCGAGGACGCGGCGCGTTCGATCACACCCCCCGACTACTACGATCAGCTGGCGCTGTCGCGCGCCACCGACACGATCGGGGCGGCGCGGCGCGGCATTGCGGTGGCGGCACTCACCGGTCATGCCAAGGCCGCGGATCCGGTGGCGGCCTGGCTGGAAGCCGGCGGCGAGCGGGTGGCGCGCATCCGCGAGCGGCTTCAGGCGCTCACCGAAGGCGGCGACATCACCGTGTCGCGGCTGTCGGTCGCGTCGGGGCTGATGAGCGATCTGACGGGGATGTGAACCCATTCGCTTTACAAGGCTGGTGCTGCCCCTCATCCGGCTGCCGCCACCTTCTCCCCGTATTGTGACGGGGAGAAGGGAGCCTGTCGCGATCGTCGGCGCCTTACTACAACGCTGACCGTTGGCGAAACGTCGATGACCGCGTCTTTCTCCCGTCACTATACGGGGAGAAATGCCCGGCAGGGCAATGAGGGGCGGCGCCATGCTTGTTCGTTTGCACCATCACGAAAAAACATGCAGACATGGCGCGCGACGCGTGGAGCAGACGCTGAGGAGGGGACATGACCGAGGTAACCGTGCAGCGTGCGTCCGGGCGCGGCATCTGGGGATGGATGTTCTTCGACTGGGCGGCGCAGCCGTTCTTCACCGTCGTCACCACCTTCATCTTCGGCCCCTATTTCGTTTCGCGCATGGCGAGCGATCCCAATACCGGCCAGGCGGTCTGGGGCTATGGCATTGCCGCGGCCGGGCTGGTCATCGCCGTGCTGTCGCCAATCCTCGGCTCGATCGCCGACCAGAYCGGACCGCGAAAGCCATGGATCGCGTTCTTCGCCGCGATCAAGATCACCAGTCTTTGCCTGCTGTGGTTCGCGGCCCCCGGATCCAATCTGTTCCTCATCGTGGCGCTGTTCTCGCTGGCCTCGGTGGCGGCGGAATTCTCGACCGTGTTCAACGATTCGATGATGCCGCGGCTGGTGCCGAAAAGCGAAATCGGCCGCATCTCCAACATCGCCTGGGGCCTCGGCTATCTCGGCGGCATGATCGCGCTGATCTTCGTCGTCACCTGCATGGCCGGCTCGCCCGAGACCGGCAAGACGATCATCGGCCTCGACCCGCTGTTCGGCCTCGACCCGAAACTCGGCGAGGACGCGCGCGCCACCGGGCCGCTGTCGGCCGGCTGGTACTTCCTGTTCATCCTGCCGATGTTCTTCTTCACGCCGGACGCCATCAAGGGCATCCCGATCGGGCCGGCGGTGCGCGAAGGCCTGTCGGAGTTGAAATCAACGCTGGCCGAGGTGCGCCAGCGTGGCAGTATCTTCCGCTTCCTCGTCGCCCGCATGATCTACCAGGACGGCGTCAACGCGCTGCTGGCGCTGGGCGGCACCTTCGCGGCGGCGATGTTCCACTGGTCGATCACCGAGATCGGCATGTTCGGCATCATCCTCAATGTCGTCGCCATCCTGGGCTGCTGGGTCGCGGCGCGCCTCGACACCGCGCTCGGCTCCAAGGTAGTGGTGATGATTGCGCTGGTCATGCTGTCCATCGCCACCGTCGGCGTCGTCTCGACCGGTCCGGGTTTCACGCTGCTCGGCCTGATACAGCTCTCGACAGCCGATTCGGGCGGCCTGTTCGGCACTGCGGCCGAAAAGGCCTACATCCTGTACGGCCTGTTGATCGGCCTAGCCTTCGGGCCGGTGCAGGCATCGTCGCGCTCCTACATGGCGCGTAGCGTCACGGCGGCGGAATCCGGCCGCTATTTCGGGATCTATGCGCTGGCCGGGCGGGCAACCAGCTTCTTGGCGCCGTTCCTGGTGGCAACCATCACCGCCGTCAGCGGCTCGGCGCGGCTCGGCATGGCGGTGATCATCCTGTTCCTGGGCATCGGCATGGCGATCCTGATCAGGACGCCCTATCCGGCGGACCAGCCGGTGGAATGAGAGACGTTCGATAATTCTACTCCGCCGGCCGGCTGGCGCGGTTTTCTGCGCTTCCGGTGCTCACGGACTTGAATGTCCGCTCCGCTCCGGTTCTCGAAAACCACGCCATCCGACTCAGCGGAGCGAATTCTCAAGCATCTCTCTGCCGGCAGCTAGTGCCGGAAGTGTCTCACGCCGGTAAACACCATGGCGATGCCGTGCGCGTCGGCGGCGGCGATGACGTCGTCGTCGCGCATCGAGCCGCCGGGCTGGATGACGGCGGTGGCGCCGGCTTCGATCGCCGACAGCAATCCGTCGGCGAAGGGGAAGAACGCGTCGGRGGCGACAACCGAGCCCTTGGTCAGCGGTTCGGCAAGGCCCGCCGCCTCGGCCGCGTCGAGCGCCTTGCGCGCGGCAATGCGCGAGGAATCGACCCGGCTCATCTGGCCGGCGCCGATGCCGACGGTGGCGCCGTCCCTGGCGTAGACGATGGCGTTGGACTTGACGTGCTTGGCGATGCGGAAGGCGAATTTCAGGTCGGCCATTTCGGCCGCTGTCGGTGCGCGCTTGGTCACCACTTTCAGCTCGAGGTCGTCGACCACGGCATTGTCCCTGCCCTGGACGAGGATGCCACCGGCGACGGATTTGACCGTCGTGCCTGGGGTGCGCGGGTCCGGCAGGCCGCCGGTGACCAGCAGGCGCAGGTTCTTTTTCGCGGCGACGATTGCGGCTGCCTCGTGGGTCGCGTCGGGCGCGATGATCACCTCGGTGAAGGTTTTCACGATCTCCTCGGCGGCTTCGGCGTCGAGGGTGCGATTCATGGCGACGATGCCGCCGAAGGCCGAGACCGGATCGCAGGCGAGCGCCTTGGCATAGGCTGCCTTCAGCGACGCGCCCTCGGCGACGCCGCACGGGTTGGCGTGCTTGATGATGGCGACGGCGGCGGAGCGGTTCGGATCGAATTCGCCGGCCAGTTCGAAGGCGGCGTCGGTGTCGTTGATGTTGTTGTAGGAGAGTTGCTTGCCTTGCAGCTGGCGCGCCGTGGCGACGCCCGGCCGCTTGTCGCCATTGAGGTAGAAGCCGGCGCTCTGGTGCGGATTCTCGCCGTAGCGCATCACCTCGACCAGCCTGCCGCCGAAGGCGCGCCACATCGGATGCTCGATCTCGAGCGCCTCGGCGAACCAGCCGGAGATCGCCGCGTCATAGGTGGCGGTGCGGGCAAAGGCCTTGGCCGCCAGCTTCTTGCGGAAATCCAGCGACAGCGAGCCAATGTTCATCTCCAGTGCGTTCAGCACCGAGGCGTAGTCGCCAGGATCGGTGACGATAGCGACATAGGCATGGTTCTTGGCCGAGGCGCGGATCATCGCTGGGCCGCCAATGTCGATGTTCTCGACAATCGCGGCATAGTCGGCGCCGGAGCGGCGGACTTCCTCGAAGGGATAGAGATTGGAGACGACGAGATCGATCGGCTCGATGCCGTATTTGCGCATCGCAGCCGAGTGCTCGGGGTCGTCGCGCACACCAAGCAGCGCGCCATGCACGCTGGGATGCAAGGTCTTGACGCGGCCATCCATGATCTCGGGAAAGCCGGTGAGCTCGGAGACGTCACGCACCGCCAGGCCAGCCTCGGCGATCGCCTTTGCCGTGCCGCCGGTCGAGACCAGTTCGACGCCGGCAGCCGCCAGCGCCCTGGCGAAATCGATCAGCCCGGTCTTGTCGAAGACGGAGAGCAGGGCGCGACGCACCGGAACGAGGTCAGGTGCTGGAATGTTCTTGGCGGCGACGGCCATGGGCGGCGGCCTTTCACGGCTGGTGTGGTGGGTGCCCGCGCCGTAGCACATGACATCGGGAAATCAAACTGGAAGCGCTGCCGGATAGTGTCTCAGTTTGAACTTCGGCTTAGGAGTTCATGAAAGGAATTGCTACGATCAAGGCGACAAACAAAACCGCGAGAAACATGGCGAAGGCCGCGATGCCGGCAAGTATGGTGATCACTATATTTGCTGCTGCTCTCTTGCGTATATTGCTAGTCATTCCGCGCCCCTGAACGGCTCGCTTCTTGTATAGGCCACGCCGATTCGGCTTCGAGCCAACAGCATCCATCTTCTCGCAAGATTTTCCATTGGTTCAAATTGAAAAACTACCCACTGCCTTCGTAGATACGATCAGTTGTTTTCCGGGTAACCGGCGATGCTGGTGCGTGTCAGCTGCCAGTGGACTTCGGCGACGTCCGAGGCCTTGAAGGCAAGCACGATCTGGCGGCTGCGGCGCGGGCCGCCAAGGCCGGCGAAATAGATCGATTCCTCGACCTCCGGCACCACTTCGCTGGAGGTGAACACCCAGGTGTCGGCCTGATCGCCGGCCAGGACCAGCCGATCGTGCTCGTCCTGCAGCAGGTTGACGTCGGGATGGACGTGGAAGCGGATGGTGACGAAGTCGCGGCCATTGTTTCGGATCGCCGCATTGCCGGGCCGCAGAAAGCGGTCCCTGCCGGCCAGCACGTTGCCGTTCTGCGACAGTTTCAGCTCGCGCTCATGCAGGAAGCCGAAGCGCGGGACATAGCCGTCATGGCGGGCGATAAAGCCTTGAATTCCTTTCTGGTCGGTGCGCTTGCACTGCACCTGCTGCGGCCCGCCGATCAATGGTGAGCCGAGCAGGTCGTTGACACGCAACGAATGGCTGAAGCGTGCCGACGAGGTATCGTTGATGGTGGCGGTCGAGTGCGCGGCGGTGGCCCGCGCCAGCGGCCTGAACTCGGCGACGCCATAGGTGTCGATGCCGGCGTTGACGATGTAGTGCTGGCGACCGGACGACAGTTCGAAGGCGAGGCAGCCGGCGTGCGCGGCATTGGACACGTCGACCGGCGGCGGCAGCCCGGTGTCGGCGATGACGGTGACGCCGCCCATCGACAGGCGCTCATAGCCGGAATGCGGGGCATGCAGCAGCGGCGAGCCAGCGGTGTCGTCGTGACGCAGGATGGTGGCGATGCGATCATGGATGGTGGCGCCCATGCCGTTGAAGCGGGCGAGGCTGCCGTCCTGATGGCGGAAGAAGCGCAGCGCCGGCAGCATGCGGTCGATGGCGCCGATGAGGGCCTGCGGCGGCGTTTCGGCCTGGTTGGCATAGGTCTGGCGCAGCGGCAAAAGGTCGGCGAGGATTTCCAGGACGACCATCGGATTGCGTGAAATGTGACCGCCATCGGCAAGGATCTGGCGGTCGAGCTCCGCGGCGAGGTTGCGGGTGGCGCCGCGCAGCGCCGATGCCGGCGCTGGCAAGGACAGGGCGGCGAAGGCCAGCGCGATGCGGGCGCGCAGCCTGTCCTTGCCATCCGGCATTTCGCGCGCCATCGACCTGAGGTAGCGGATCTGGACGGCAAGCGTCTTCAGGAAGGCGCGGTAGAAGGGGAATTCGGCGCCCTGCAGCACGACAGAGGAATGCTGCAGCCAGGCGATGATGCGCTTGGCCGTCGTGCCGGGCTCCCAGGCGATGCCGGAAATATGGCTGCCATGGATGGTGATCCAGTCGGAGACCAGCGCGCGGGCGTTGGCGGCGGCCAGTTCGGTGCCGGCGGCGCGCATGTGGCGCAGCCAGCGAAAACCGTGCAGCGTCTTTTGCCAGCCATGGTTGGGCACGTTGATCTGGAAGGGCGATTTGCCGCCGGTCTCGACCAGATGCCCCGACAGGGGATAACGGCCGTAGTAGATCTCGAGCGCGATCTGCGGGTCGGCCAGACGCAGGTCCGGCGGTGCGATCAGCACACGTTCGGGCGTGCGGCCGGAATAGCGCCAACGATAGATCGGCCCGGCACGCAAGCGCCGGCGCGTCTTGCGCCAGAACTCCTTCGCGACAAGCGTCCACAGACGCGTCGTGTTGCTGGCAGCAAGTGCCAAAACCCCTCCTGATCGTCTTCTACCCCGGCGCAAGTTTACATGATTGCACGACTCGTGCGAAGGCGAATTCCATCGGACGGCTCCGGCTCACCCGGTCCCGCCCGCGACTCTCCCTAAAAAAGTCAGTAAATCCCGGCGGTTAAATATTTAGCCGGCTCTGCGCATGCGGGCAGCGAAGAAGCCGTCGAGGCCCGAGCGTTCCGGCGCGCCGAGGTCCAGATCGGCGGGCGTGGTGCGCAATGTGCCTTGCGGCGTCAGGAATGGATCGATGCCGGCGATCTCGCCTTGCTGCAGCGGATCGTCGGCTATTTCAGCCGTGCCGGCCAGAAAGGCGCGATAGAGGTCCTCGCCCTCGAGCGGGTCGAGCGAACAGTTGGAAAAGACGATCCTGCCGCCGGGTTTTACCAGCGTCACGGCGCGGGCGAGCAGCCTGCGTTGCAGGTCGGCGAGCTTTTCGACATCGGCCGCCGTCTTGGTCCATGGCACGTCGGGATGTCGCCGCACCGTGCCGGTCGACGAGCAGGGCGCGTCGAGGAGCACGGCGTCGAACAATTCCTTCGGCTCGTATTTGGTGAGGTCGGCCTGGACGATGTCGGCGGACAGGCCGAGGCGGTCGAGATTTTGCGTCAGCCGCACCAACCGGTTCTTCGACGTGTCGACGGCGGTGACCTTGGCGCCGGCGAGAATGAGCTGCGCGGTCTTGCCGCCGGGAGCGGCGCAGAGATCGGCAACGCGAAGTCCCCTGACATCGTCGAACAGCCTCGCCGGCAGGCTGGCGGCGGCGTCCTGGACCCACCAGGCGCCGTCGGCAAAGCCGGGCAATTCGGTGACGGGCCCGGCAAGCTTTTCCACCCGAATTGTGCCGGTCGGCAGGACGATGCCGCCGAGCCGCTCGGCCCACAGTTCGGGATCGGCCTTGACTGAGAAATCGACCGGCGCTTCGTGCCGATGCGCTGCGAGAATCTGTCTGGCCTTTTCATTGCCGTAGGAAGCCTTCAGCCGGTCGGAGAACCATTTGGGCGCTTCGTCGGTGGCGGCAAGGGCGGCAGGTAACTCCGTTTCCTTGGCGCGGGCGAGCGTGCGCAGCACGCCGTTGACCAGGCCGGAAAAGCGCACCGTGCGYGGATCGGACTTGGCGTGGGTCACCGCCAGGTCGACGGCGGCGCTGTCGGGAATGTCGAGGAACAGGATCTGTGCCGCCGCCACATGCAATATGTGCGACAGCGCGGTGGCGTTGGGCGGCAGTGGCTTTTCCAGCCGGCGCGCCAGCAACCCGGTGATGGTCATGCGATAGCGCAGTGCGGTGATCAGGATGGCACGCACCAGGCCGCGATCGCGCAGGTCGAGCGCTCTGTACTGCGGATGGCCGTTCTCGTGGTCGGTGAGCCCGTCGAGCGGCGTCCTGGCGTCGATAACCGCGGCAAGCAGGCGTGCCGCCGCCTTGCGGGCGGCGAGACCGGCAACGAAGTCGCCGCCATCCTTGTGTTCCTGATCGCCTGAAACTGTGCGTCGAGGTCCTCTGTCCGCCACGCTCACGACCACCGGCCTTTGGGCCCGGTCGGGTTGCGCCCCCATGGATTGGGCTTCGGTTCGGCCGATTCCGCCGGCTGTTCAGGTCGCGCTGCCTGGCCCCATGGACCTGACGGCGGCTGTTCGTCCAGCTGCCGGGGGGCCGGGGCCTGGCGTGGTGCGACTCGAGTGTCGCTGCCTTCCATCTGGCGCGCCATCGCCTGCAAGGCGGCGATGCGGTTTTCGGTGCTCGGGTGTGTGGAAAACAGACTGTCCATGCGCTCGCCGGAAAGAGGATTGATGATGAAGAGGTGCGCCATTGCCGGATTGCGCTCGGCATCGGGGTTTGGAATGCGTTCGGCGCCGCGAGCGATCTTGTCAAGGGCGGACGCCAGCCAGAGCGGGTGTCCACAGATTTCGGCACCGCGCCGATCGGCCTCGTATTCGCGGGTGCGGCTGACCGCCATCTGCACGATCATCGCCGCAAAGGGCGCCACGATCATCGCCGCCAGCACGCCGACAAAGCCGAACGGATTGTTGTCGCGGTTGCCGCCAAGGAAGAAGGCGAAATTGCCAAGCATCGAGATGGCGCCGGCAAAGGTGGCGACGATGGTCATGGTCAGCGTGTCGCGGTGCTGCACATGGGCGAGTTCATGCGCCATCACCGCGGCGACTTCTTCATGGCTCAGCCTCTGCAGCAGGCCGGTGGAGGCGGCGACGGCCGCATTCTGCGGGTTGCGACCGGTGGCGAAGGCGTTCGGCTGCGGATTCTCGATCAGGTAGGTCTTCGGCATCGGCAGGCCTGCCTGTTGGGCCAGTGACCGAACGATGGCGTAATATTCGGGCGCGTTCTTTTCGTCGACTTCAACGGCGCGGTTCATCGACAGCACCATCTTGTCGGCGTTCCAGTAGCTGAACAGATTGGTGCCGGCGGCAATGACCAGCGCGATCATCATGCCGCCCGATCCGCCGATCAGAAAGCCAACGCCCATGAACAGCGCCGTCATCGCGGCAAGCAGCATGGCGGTGCGAAGTGTGTTCATCGTCTGCTCCTGTTCCTGTGGCGGTGAAAAGGGGTCGATCGTTGCGAGGTCATCGCTATATGATGGGAAACGCCAGTTCCTGTTTCAATCCGCCGGAAATATCGCATGAACGACGAGACCAGTAAAACCGATGCCGACCTTGGTCATGACCTCCAGCCGAAGGCGCTGACGCCGGAGGCCAGCCGTGCGCTCGCGGAAGCCGAAGCAAGGCGCGTGAAATATCTGGAGAAGGAAGCCGCGACGCCGAAGGAAATCGGCGGCCGTGGCGGCAAGGAACCCGGCCGCTACGGCGACTGGGAGGTCAAGGGCCTGACCAGCGATTTCTAATGCATGTCGCGCAAAAGTGGCCTCGGTTTTGCGATATCGACATGCACAACAAGAAGGCCTAAAGCGCGTCGCTTGAATCGGTCTCAACGCGACGCGCTTTAGGAAGCCGCCGCGCTTCGTATCTGCTCCAGACCAAGCCGGCCCTGGGCGTCGGTGACCGCCGTCAGGTTGCTGTAGTCAAAAATGGTTTCGTGCGGCGTCTCCATCTTGTGCTGATGCGTCGCGGTTATCACCACCACCGTGGCGCCGGCTGCCTCGCCCGCCTGGATGCCCGGCGTTGCGTCCTCGAAAACCACGCAGTCGTGGGCGTCGAAGCCAAGCCGTTCGGCGGCCAACAGGAAGCAGTCGGGAGCAGGCTTGCCGTGAACCACGTCTTCCGCCGTGACCATTGTCGCCGGACGCGGGATGCCCGCCGCTTCGATCCGCACCAGCGCAAGCGCGAGCGGCGAAGATGTTACGATGGCCCAGCGATCCGGCGGCAGCGCACCCAGGAATGCCGCGGCGCCGGCGATGGCATTGACCCCTTCGACATCGGCGATTTCGGCCCGTGTAATCTCGTTCGCCTCGTGCTGTGGGTCGATACCGGGAAGTGCCAGCCGGCGGACGGTCTCGATGGCGCGCCTGCCATGCATCGTTGGCAGGAAAGTCGCCACGTCGAGGCCGTGCCCCATCGCCCAATTGCTCCAGACGCGTTCCGCGGCCGCGGTCGAATTGAGCAGCGTGCCATCCATATCGAAGAGGAAGGCCGCGAATTTCTTGCCTGCGAACATGGTTTTCCTTGAATTGGGGGAGCACTTATGGCGGTCGCCGAACCTAACGTCGCGGCGTCGGTATGGGAAGGCACGAGGCCACCTTTTCGATAGTCCCAGGGAACCACAGTCCGTCCTCTCGCGTTTGAGCAAAACTGTTTTCCACGACGATCGAAGGGGGACTGCGATGCTGATCCGGCTCGGCTACGAAATCGCCATTGAGTGCACCGCGGCCACCCCGGTGATTTCGCTGCTCGAGATCCACAAGGACAGGCAGGCCGACATAAAGCGGCAGACGCGGGTGTTGACGTCGCCTGCGGTGTCGACCAGGCTCTACCACGATCTCTACGGCAATGGCTGCCGCCGCTTCACCGCGCCCGCCGGCGGTTTTCGCATCCTCTATGACGCGGTCGTCGAGGACAGCGGCGAGACCGACGAAGTCAACACGCTGGCCAGGGAAGTGCCGGTGGCGGAACTGCCCGACGAGGTGCTCGGCTATCTCCTCGGCAGCCGCTAYTGCGARACCGATCACCTCAGCGGCCTGGCGTGGCAGCTTTTCGGCCATGTCCCCTCGGGTTGGGCGCGGGTGCAAGCGATCGTCGACTATGTCCACAACCGGCTATCATTCGGCTACGGCTACGCGCGTTCGACCCGCACCGCGGCCCAGGCGCATGACGAGCGCGTCGGCGTCTGCCGCGACTTCGCTCATCTGGCTATAACGCTCTGCCGCTGCATGAACATTCCGGCGCGCTATGTGAACGGCTATCTCGGCGACATCGGCGTGCCGGCCGATCCGGCGCCGATGGATTTCTCGGCGTGGATGGAAGCGTTCCTCGACGGCAAATGGTACGCATTCGATCCTCGTCACAACACGCCGAGGGTCGGCCGCGTCGTCATCGCGCGCGGCCGCGACGCTACCGACGTGCCGCTGCTGCACAGCTTCGGCCCGCATCGGCTCAGCCTGTTCAAGGTGTGGACCTACGAACAGGAAGGCAATTTGTTCAATCCGCCCTATCATGCCATCGACAGGACGGTCAGCGCGCAGATGCTGGCCTGATCTCCCGGTAGCCGGGCATGTGATCCGGCAAGTTTGACGCCCTGCGATTTCTAACAGCTGGTCCGCTTCGGCACAGGAGCCCTGTGCCGCAACAGGACGTCATCGGGCATTGCGTGATCCCTTGGCTCGATCATGGTAAGCGGCTGGTAAACGAAGCCGGAAGAGTATTTTTCTATTTACCGGTCATTCACCTTTGCGCAGCTCTCAACCTAACAAAAACAATAGGTTGTTGGCGAACGGCTGGCCTTCTGTCCCGTAGCGGCGTCACCCGGCCGGAATCCTGCATTGTCCTTCCCGCGGCGACGAGGCCGAGGCGAGTGGAGGCTGCAGGATGCGGAATTTCGGGGGTCTTGTTCACGCGGCTGGCGTCTTCGCCAGACATCGCGGTGGAAATTTCGCAGTCCTGTCCGGCCTTACCGCTTCTGTCTTGGCGCTGGCTGTTGGTTTTTCCGTCAACGTAACGCAGCTCTACAATGCCAGATCGAGCCTGCAGGGCGTGGTCGACGCCGCAGTCACGTCGACGGCGCGCGACCTGACGACCGGCGTCATCAGGGAAGCCGATGCCAACAGATCGGTGCAGGCCTTTCTCGATACCAACAGCCAGGCAGGTATCCTGCAGGCCGATCAGATCGTGCTCGACAGGCTGGTTGTCAACAGGACCGCCAAGACCGTCCAGGCGGACGCCCATGTCGATGTCGCCCTGTATTTCCCGATGTTCAACATGGGTGGCACAAAGCGCGTTGCCGCTTCCACAACGGCGCTCTACTCGGACAAGACCATCGAAGTGGCGATGATGCTCGATGTGACCGGGTCGATGGGGCCGAACATCTGGGCCAAGACCAACAAGATCGGCGACCTGCAGATTGCCGCCTCCGGGGCTGTCAAGGATCTGCTGGACAACAACATCGATCCGAGAAATCCGCGTGTGCGTGTCGCGATTGTTCCCTATGCCGAAGCTGTGAACACGGGCGGTCTTGCTGGCAGTGTCTTCGTCGAGGACAAGGGTGGGCCGGACCTGCCGCCACCCTTGGATGCTCCGGTTTCGGTGTCGGTGACACCAGCGCCCGACAAATGTGCCACCGAACGCAAGGACAAGGATGGCTATGCCGACACTTCGTCCGACGGACCTTCCACGTCGCGGTGGGACAGCAACGGCAAGGAGTACCTGGCCAAAATCAATCGGGACGATCACATGAGAACCTGCCCGACGCCGGAACTCATCCCGCTGTCGGCCGACGAGGACAAGCTGCTCGACACGATCGATGATTTCAGCGCGGCTGGCGTGACCGCCGGCGGCATCGCCGCGCAGTGGGGCTATTACATGCTTTCACCCTCGTGGCGCTCGACCATCGTCAATGCTGGGCTGGGTGCGGGTCCCGCCAATTTCGATAGGAGGAAAGTCGCCAAGGTCGCCATCCTGATGACGGACGGCCAGTTCAACACAGCCTTCGCCGGCGAGCACGGTGCGCCAAACTCACAGAATGCCGGCCAGATGTCGCGCGACAATGCCGAAGGCATTTGCGACGACATGAAGCGCGTCGGCATCGAGATCTTCACGATCGGCTTCGATCTGAACGATCCAACCATGACGGCGACCGAACGGGACCAGGCAAAAAGCGTGCTCCGGGACTGCTCCACAGCGGACACGTCGTCGCTGAAGCACTACTACGAGGCAGCGACAGGGGCGGAATTGAAGCAGGCGTTCGACGACATCGTCCAGAACATCGAGAAGATCACCGTCACCAAATGAGCCTTTGCGGACAGTTCCGCGGGTTATTGGTCCAAAAGGAAAAGGCCGCCGCTTCTTTCGAAGCCGGCGGCCTTCCGTGTTTCCGTCCGTGGCGCGGCCAATGGCGGTGACCCGTGAGGTCACCTACCGCGCATCTCGCGCCTTAACGGGAAGTCTGCTTCCCGAAAGTGCAATCCGCTGAGGCCACGTTCTGGAAAACGAAATCACTCGACATCGGATCACCTCCTTTCGATTTGTTGAACACACAGAGATGATGGGGTCTGATTTGGCAAATGGCAAGGCGTCACCCTCAAAAAGCCGGGTGTGTGTCTTTCCGGACATGCTTGCCAGACGGGCTGGCCAGATGGGCTGACCAAACGGGGTGGCTTGCGGTCCGGGGGCAAACGGACAACATTGGCGCTCTGGCTTCGGGGAGGAAGCATGGACGCCACCGACAAGGCCGCGCGGATCGTTCGAACGGTTGTTGAAACGCTGAAGCCGGGCTTTGCCGTCAGATTGTGGACCGGCGAGCGGATCGGTCCCGCCGACGGTCCGGTGCTGGCCATCAACGACCAGGACATCGTCTGGCAACTGGCGCGCCGGCCAAATTTTTCGACGCTGCTCGAGATGTGGATTTCAAAGACGATCGACGTGGAGGACGGGTCGCTGTTCGATCTCTACGCCTTGCCCTCACACGGCAAGCTGAGGTTGAAGGCGTTGCCGAAGCTGGCGATCCTGCGCGATCTGCCTGCCGTCCTGTTCTCGCGAAAGCAGATGACGCGCCGGGCCGATCTTGCCGGCCGCAACCCCTTCGTCAGCGGTTCGAACAAGCAGGCGATCGAGCATCATTACGACATTTCGAACGCGTTCTACGGGCTCTTCCTCGATGAACGCATGGTTTACACCTGCGCCTATTTCACCGATTTCGCCAACGGCATCGACCAGGCGCAGCAAGACAAGCTCGACCATATCTGCCGTAAACTCAGGCTGAAGCCCGGCGACCGGCTGCTCGACATCGGCTGCGGCTGGGGTGCGATGCTGATCCATGCCGCCAAGCACTATGGCGCCATCGGCCATGGGGTCTCGTTGTCGGAGGAGCAGACCCGACTGGCGCGCGAGCGCATCCGCGCCGAGGGTCTCGATGATCGGATCACCATCGACATAAAATCCTATACGGAACTGAGCGGCAGCTACGACAAGATCTCGTCGATCGGCATGTTCGAGGCCGTCGGCCTCGCCAACCACGGCACCTATTTCTCGACCATCCATCGCTTGCTCAAGCCAGGCGGCATCTACCTGCACCATGCCATCACCCGACGCGGCAAGGGTAGCGCGAAAAAGACGCTGCGCAAGGGCGCGGAATACAAGGCGTTGATCAAATACATATTTCCCGGCGGCGAGGTCGACACCATAGGCATGACGCTCGGCAATCTCGAGGCGCATGGTTTTCTCGTCCACGACGTCGAAAACCTGCGTGAACACTATGCCCGCACCTGCAGGCTTTGGGCGGAACGTCTGCACGACCGGTTCGATGAGGCGATCGCCGAGGTCGGCGAAGCCAAGGCACGCCTATGGCTGCTTTACCTGACGGGCTGTTCGATCACCTTCGAACGCGCCTCGGCGCAGATTTTCCAGACCGTCGTCACCAAGCGTGCGCGGGGATCGAGCGGCTTGCCGCCGACGCGGGCGGATCTTTACCGGTGATCAGACGAATCGCATCGCCGCGCCGATTTCGACGCGGGCCGGTCGATCGATCGTGCAGTAGACGCCGAGATTGTGCGCGTTGTGGCGGACCAGATTGCGCAGGATGGCCGGGTCGTGGTCGAAATCATCCTGGGCAATGATGGTGAAGCCGCAGCGGCGGCACGGCTCGGAGATGGTCAAGTGCAGATCGCCGATCGCCAGCTTGCGGCCGATCCATTCCGTCTCCGGGAACGATCCTTCGACCGGCGCCATGTCGACGACAATGTTGGGGCGGAAGCGTCGCGGATCGGGCACGCCTTCGGGGTGCAATGCCTTCAGCCGTGCCAGCGAAGCCGTGGTCAAAAGGTGGATCGGGGCCTTGCGGTAACGCTCGGCGGTCAGCGGTCCGGAATAGCCAGGCGCCGCGTGTTCCCTCCGAAACGGCCGGATCGAGGCCGCGAAGCCGAGATAGGCGGAAACGGCGCGATCGCTTTCGGCTCCTGGCGCCGCCAGCCAGTCGCCGTCGGGAATGGCAACCTCCAGTTCACGGGTTGGCGACAACCGGGTCCTGATGCGCGGTACCTTGTGCCATTTCGCATCGCGGTCGGGTCGCGCGATTTCGTTGTCGGTGGCATCGACGAGACCGAACATGCGGTCGCCGTCGATGCTTTCCTGATCCACCGAAATCGCGTCCAGGCGCTCGCCGGCGAGCGAACTCGCCGGGTAGCGCCAAAGCTCGATGACCGAACCCACCGCGACTGTCGATTGCATCAGCTTTTCTTGTTCTGCCGGTTGGCGATCAGGTCCTCGACGACGGCCGGATCGGCGAGTGTCGAGGTGTCGCCGAGGGCCGAAAAATCGTCCTCGGCGATCTTGCGCAGGATGCGGCGCATGATCTTGCCCGAGCGTGTCTTGGGCAGGCCGGGCGCGAACTGGACCTTGTCGGGCGAAGCGATGGCGCCGATCTCCTTGCGGACATGGGCAATCAACTCCTTGCGCAATTCCTCGCCAGGCTGTTCGCCGRCCATCAGCGTGACATAGCAGTAGATGCCCTGGCCCTTGATGTCGTGGGGGTAGCCGACGACGGCCGCTTCCGAAACCTTGTCGTGACTGACCAGTGCGGATTCGACTTCCGCCGTGCCCATGCGGTGGCCGGAGACGTTGAGGACGTCGTCGACGCGGCCGGTGATCCAGTAGTAGCCGTCGGCGTCGCGGCGGCAGCCGTCGCCGGTGAAGTACTTGCCCTTGTAGGTCGAGAAATAGGTCTGCACGAAGCGGTCGTGGTCGCCATAGACGGTGCGCATCTGGCCCGGCCAGGAATCGGTGATGCACAGATTGCCGTCAGCCGCGCCCTCCAGCACCTTGCCCTCGCCGTCGACCAGCTGCGGCTTGATGCCGAAGAAGGGCCGCGTGGCCGAACCTGCCTTGAGGTCGGTGGCGCCGGGCAGCGGGGTGATCAGGATGCCGCCGGTCTCGGTCTGCCACCAGGTGTCGACGATCGGCACCTTGCCGTTGCCGACGACGTTGAAATACCACTCCCAGGCTTCCGGATTGATCGGCTCGCCGACCGAACCCAGCACGCGCAGCGACTTGCGAGATGTCCTGGTGACATGCGCATCGCCGGCGCCCATCAGCGCGCGCAATGCCGTCGGCGCGGTGTAGAAGATGTTGACCTTGTGCTTGTCGATGACTTCCCAGAAGCGCGACTGTGACGGATAGTTCGGCACGCCCTCGAACATCAGCGTGGTGGCGCCATTGGCCAAGGGTCCATAGACGATGTAGCTGTGGCCGGTGACCCAGCCGACATCGGCGGTGCACCAGTAGATGTCGCCGTCATGGTAATCGAAGACATATTGGTGCGTCATCGAAGCATAGACAAGATAGCCGGCGGTGGTGTGCAGCACGCCTTTCGGCTTGCCGGTCGAGCCCGAGGTGTAGAGGATGAACAGGGGATCCTCGGCCTTCATCTCCTCCGGCTTGCATTCGGCTTTCACCGAAGCGACTTCGTCGTGGTACCAGACGTCGCGGCCCGGCGCCCAGCCGACCTTGCCGCCGGTGCGGCGCACGACGACAACCTTGTTGACCATGACGAAATTCCTGGCGGCGATATCGATCGCCTTGTCGGTGTTCTCCTTCAGCGGGATGGCCTTGCCGCCGCGCAGGCCTTCGTCGGCGGTGATGACGAAAGTCGATTCGCAGTCGACGATGCGGCCGGCCAGCGCGTCGGGCGAAAAGCCGCCGAAGACGATCGAGTGGATGGCGCCGATGCGCGTGCAGGCCAGCATCGCATAGGCCGCTTCCGGGATCATCGGCATGTAGATGGTGACCCGGTCGCCCTTCTTGACGCCGTGCTTCTTCATCACGTTGGCGAGCCGGCAGACATGCTCGTAAAGCTCGTTGTAGGTGATCTTCTTGTCGTCGTAGGGATTGTCGCCTTCCCAGATGATGGCGGTCTGGTCGCCGCGCTTCTTCAGGTGGCGGTCGATGCAGTTGTACGAGACGTTGGTTAGGCCATCCTCGAACCACTTGATCGAGACCTTGCCATCGAACGAGGTGTTCTTGACCTTGCTGAAGGGCTTGAACCAGTCGATGCGCTTGCCATGCTTGCCCCAGAACTTGTCCGGGTTCTTAACGCTGTCGTCATACCATTTCAGGTAGGTGTCATTGTCGATCAGTGCGTTTTTCTTCCACGCCGGCTGGACGCGATGGACATGAACCTCGGACATTCTTCAGTTTCCTCCCGAACCAATCCACCGGCTTGAAACGCCGGCGGGATCGCGGCGACGCGGCCGCGAATTCGGCGGCATTATTACCAGTTCCTCCGTTACGGCAATATTAGACATTGGGTTTGCGCGGCGGGATGCCGCAGACAGACTTGCGCCGGCTGTCAGCACTCAGGCAATGTCGCTGCTAACTGCATGTTTTCGCGCGGAAAACCCGTTCTTGATCAGGAAAAATCAATAGACAGTTAAGCAACGGCGCGCACAATCCAGCGTTGGGAGGAACGGAGACTCAACCAAGGGACCGTCCAAGGGGGACTGCAATGCACGACCATTCCGAAATGGACCTGATGCTAAGGGGATATGGCCTGACCACGGCCAAGATTCTTTACCATTTTCCCGATCATCCGCATCTGCTGCAGAGCTACATCTGGCAGGACTACGACATCGCTCCGAAGTTTCCGGTGCTGATCCGGTTCATCGAATTCTGGAAGACCAGGCTCGACGGCCCCCTGCATTCGGTTGTCTACACGCATCAGAAGCTGATCGCGCCGAACGAATGGCGCAAAGTCGATGGCGAGTTCGTGCTGCATTAGGGTGTGCCGATATTCAGGTGAGGCCGGCCTGCGAATGGCGGTTTCCTGCGCTTCCGGTGCTCACGTACTTTAAGTACGCTCCGCTCCGGTTCTCGGAAGCCACCATTCTCGACTCGGCCTGACC
>NZ_JBFULQ010000020.1:0-26114 GCF_054049815.1 Mesorhizobium sp. P5_C1
CCCGCGCGGGGGATCATGGTTGGTGCCCTATCCTCAACCGGCATTGACTGAGCGGAGGTTGCCCCCTCTCCGTCTCGGCTACGCCGAGCCACCTCTCCCCACTCCGTGGGGCGAGGAACCCAAGTTCTGACGCGCCGCCCCTCGCGGCGAGCGGCTCGCCGTTGGCGCGGCGTTTTGCGCTGCTCGATGCGGTGCTGCGCTCTGGAGGGGCAAAATCAAGCCTTGCCGAGACTGCGGCCATATCCGCGTCCGGACTAATGGAACCAGCGCGAACTTTCGACGTTATGTCGCGTCTATACCAACGGGAGGTTTGCGTATGACAGCTTTCATGCCGGTTACGCTGCGCTTTTGCGACAGCAGAACCATGTTGGTCGGCTCGGTGGCCGAGGCCGCCGACGCGCTCAGGCAGCAATGGCCAGACAAGACAGCACCTGGCTATGTCGAGGCGGCCAGGCTCGTCGCCTTGGCGGTGGACGGCACTTGCAGCCAGCGCATCGCCTTCGACGCCCTCACCAGGGCGGCTCGGCAACAGAACATATTGGTGGCCAGGCCAAGAAGCCGCGCCCATGCCTGGCTGGACGCCGTGGTCAGCCCGTGAGGGTTGTGAGTTTGGTGGGCAGGGCCGGACCGAAAATGTGATGCAACCGCCAGCCAGCGTGGCGCGTTGATAAGAGCGGGGTTTCCAGCCCCGCGCAGAGTGAAGGTGAACGCCGTGGGTACGATGAAGACCGGAGTGCCGCTCAAGGTGCGGATCGACGGACAGATCGAAGAGATCGACTGCGTCAACGACGCCGCCGACTTCCTGCAGCGCTGGCCGCTCGAGCGGCGCGGCCATGTCTACCGCAGCGCCCTCAACGCCTGCAGCGCTGCCATCGCAGCGCAGATTTCCGAATCCGACGCCATGAAAGTGTTCACCGGCTTTGCCAGGGTGGCCGACATCCTGGAGGCCGAAGGCGGACCGGCCATGACGCTCGAGACCAGGACCGTGCAAAGCCGCATGCCCAAGCAAGGCCGGCAGATACCGAAATAGGGCGACGAGGTTTCTTTCTCCCCGTTCACGGGGAGAAATGCCCGCCAGGGCAATGAGGGGCGACGCCAGCGCTTCGGTTGGATGCTTGAAGATCATATCTGTTTTCAATCCCGCCACCTCAGCGCCGCCCCTCATCCGCCTGCCGGCACCTTCCCCGTAAACGGGGGGAAGGAATACTCAGCCGCCTGCGCCTCAAAAACGCGGCGGCGAAAGCGGGCCTGGTGGTAGGGGCAATAGCTTTTCAGCGCCTTGGTGCGCATGCCGCAGCACAGCATGTCGGCGCCAGGCCGGCTGCCCGGCGCATCGTTTTCAGGATCTTCTTCCAGCGTCAGGTCCAGCGGCGCGCGGCAGCGGCCGAACAGGCAGTCGATGAAACGCATCGCCACGCCATGCGGCTGGCGGCCGAGGGCCGCACAAGGCGGCACCGGCATCTCCAGGCGATAGGCTTCGCCATCGGCGACCAGCACGCCCACTTCGCGCGCCGACAGGGGTTGCGGCAAGCGCTTCGGCCGGACCGGCGTGCCGGCGATGCCGGTGGCAAGCACGACGTCGATCGTGTCGGACACCTTGGCGATGCCCCCGCCCGTTCCGTTCGCCCGCTTGCTCGCCTTGCGTTTGCGGGCCGGCAGCCGCTTGCCATTGGCAAAGCCGATCGCACTCAGCATGGCGTTGCGGTGCACGATGCCGATGATGGCGTTGCGCGACACGCGCGCGCCGCGCAGCACTGTGAAAGCCGCCGCGATCTTCGAGGCGGAAAGCCCGCCCTTCAGCCAGCCGGCGATCACTTGCAATTCGGCGTCGGTATAGCTTGCCATCTCAAGGCTCCATCCAAAGTTCTGCCTTCGGCCGTGCGCCGTCGGGCAAGCGTCAGGGCTGGGCCCGGTTGCCTGGGCCGCAGTCAGGGTTGTCTGTTCGGAGGGCCGGCTGGCTCCGGCTTTAGCCTCAGCGGGAGCGGGCTCGCCGCCTGGCCGGTTCAGCGAGGCGCGAAAGCCGCGCCACGGCCGTTTTTCTGTCGGAGGCGGAAACCGCCCTGCCCGCCAGAGGATCGAACAGGATGACGGTGCCATCCTGCGTGCGGATGCATGACCGGTCAGCTGGACCGGCAGAATCCTGGCCAGCGCCGTCTCGATCGAATTGGGGGCCGGAGCCGCTGGGAGCGGCGGCTCCGGCCGTTCCGGTCGCCGGTGACGGGCGGATCCGAGGCCGATGCAATCAGGCAAGGCGCCTCGGGCTTCGCTCCGGCCGGGGAGGAGGACGGCCGGGGCGGAAGGGAATGGCTGGCGGTGGTGATCGCCGGGTGCGCCTCATGCGAGGCTGGCGCCACGGCGCCATCGAATCTGGACAGGTTTTGCATGTCCGTATATAAGCATAACTCAAAAATATATGCAAGCCATTCTTTCATAGACGAGAACCACTTTCATCGCTCACATGCGCGCCATGGCAAAAACGCAACTGTCAATCAAGGTCGGGGCGGCGATCCGCCAGGCGCGCAAGCAGCGCGGCCTGGTCATGCGCCACATTGCCGAGCACAACGACACCGATGTCGCCGCCGTCGGCAATTGGGAAACCGGCCGCAACCTGCCCAAGACCGAGAACCTGTTGAAGACCGCCGCCTTCCTGCGCGTCGACCCGGTGGCGTTGGGCAAGGGCGAGGTCGTCTTCCTCGACGATGCCGGCCCGGTCGCCGACGTGGAGATCGTCACCGATGCTGGCGCACCGCCCGCCGGACCGATGGATATCCCGGTGTTGGGCGCCGCCGTCGGCGGCGATGACGGCGACTTCACCTTGAACGGCGAGCCGGCCGGCTATGTCCAGCGTCCGCCCGGCATCCGCAACCTCCCCAAGGTGTTCGCGCTGCACGTGCTGTCCGACTCGATGGTGCCGCGCTACGAACCGGGCGACATGATCTATTGCGGCGGCCGCGAGGCGGTGCCCGGCGACCATGTCGTGATCGAGACCTTTCCCGAAGAGAACGAGCGCAACGGCAAGGCCTTCATCAAGAAGCTGGTCAAGCGCACCACCGCCGAGCTGGTGGTCGAGCAGTACAATCCGCCGAAGACCCTGACCTTCAACCGCTACGCCATAAAACAGGTCTGGCGCGTCATCCCGCTCAAGGAACTGCTGGGGTATTAGGGTGGCGGCTCCCACAGCGCCCCTCTCCTCACGCCCGCCTCGCTCCCTCCAGCGGCGCCTCGCGGTCGTTCAGCATCCGGGCTTCGCTGCGCACGCGCTGACGCTCGTCGATGAACGCCGCCTGGATCGAAATGGCCACACCCGGCAGCCCGTCGGCGCGGCAGGCCGAGCAGACGATGCGGCCTGAAAGGGCGGCCAGCGGCGTATTCTCCGTCACCCCGAACCGCTTCAGCTGATCGGGCCGCCACCATCTGTTGCGGCCGCAATCGGCGCACTCGACTGATATCGAGGCGACATGCGCGATTACTGCTTCCTTGCCTGGCAATGCCATCGCCCCTGCCTCGTCTTTTGTTCCTGATTTGTTCGCATAATCCTGTGTTTTAGGCCGCGAGTCGAGTCGACCATCTCAAAGATTCCCAAAAGTTTTTCTTCTACATTTATTTGAGTTATGCTTATATCAACTCACAAATGTGAGTCGGGCGCGAACCGCCCGCCGCATCTTATCCGGGAGTGACGATGGAAGCCCTTGCCGCCGATTTCGCCCGCGCCTGCGGTTACACCGGCGACAGCCCTGCTCTGCTCGAAGCTTTCGACGCGATCCGCCGCAACGGCATCAAGCGCGCCCGCCAGGATCATGTCAGGCGCAAGGCCGTCATCGACGCGCTGAAACATTCGCAGGCGCTGTTCCTGGCGGCGATCGGTCCGGCGCTGTCGGCGCAAGAAGCCATCGAGGATGCCGCCCGCTTCATCGCCTTCTGGCGCAACATGCCGCGCTGGCGCCAGGAGCGGCGCCTGCCCGACCTCATCAGAGCCAGACAGCAGCGCCTGGTCGCACGCTACTTCCGCCGTT
Source organism: Mesorhizobium sp. P5_C1 (assembly GCF_054049815.1). NCBI lineage: Bacteria > Pseudomonadati > Pseudomonadota > Alphaproteobacteria > Hyphomicrobiales > Phyllobacteriaceae > Mesorhizobium > Mesorhizobium sp. P5_C1. Next base: position 4,014 of record NZ_JBFULQ010000020.1, read on the forward strand.
ACGGTCACCGGCTCTGGGCGCTGGAGGCGGCCAGACGAGCAGGCATCCAATAGCTTGCTTCCCTATCCGTCCAGCACCCCTCATCCGTCTAGGCACTGTGCGTCGACCCAACCTTCTCCCCGAGAGGGACAAGCGACTATCTTCTCACCCGCGACTTCAGCCAGCGGTCGAACGCCACCGCCAGAATCAGGATCAGGCCGATGACGATGCTTTGCGTGTAGGACGAGACGTTGTTGAACTGCAGCCCGTTCTGCAGCACGCCGATCAGGGCGGCACCCACCACCGTGCCGCCGACCGAGCCGATGCCGCCGAACAGCGAGGTGCCGCCGATGACCACGGCCGAGATCACCGTCAGCTCGTAGCCGATGCCGGCCACCGCTTCCGAGGAGTTGAGCCGCGCCGACAGGACGAAGGCGGCCAGACCGGCGAAGAAGCCGACGATGACATAGACCGAGACCAGGATGCGGTCGACGCGCAGGCCCGACAGCCGTGCCGCCTCGGCATTGCCGCCGACGGCATAGACGGCGCGGCCGTAGCGCGTGTAGCGCAGCACGAGGTGGCACAGGATCGCGGCCGCCGCGAAGATCAGCGCCGGCACCGGCACCGGGCCGATCAGGCCGGTGCCGAACCAGCGCATCGAAGCGTCGAAGCCCGAGATCGGACCGCCATTGGAAATGGTCAGCGTCAGCCCGCGAAACACCGTCAGCCCGCCCAGCGTGACGACGAAGGGCGGCACTTTCAGCCTGGTGATGGCAAGGCCCTGCACGCCGCCTGCTGCAGCGCCAACCACGACGGCGGCCAGCAGGGCGGCGAACCAGCCATAGCCCTGCGTGCCTGAGGTCGACAGCGACAGCGTGTTGGCGGTGCCGCCCTTGGCGACCACGGCGGCGACCATGCCGCAGAACGCAAGCAGCGAGCCGACCGACAGGTCGATGCCGGCGGTGAGGATGACGAAGGTCATGCCGAGCGCGATCAGGCCGGTGATCGAGATCTGGCGCGTGATGTTGAACAGGTTGATCGGGTCGATGAAGCTCGGCTTCAGGACGGTGAAGACGACGACCAGCGCGGCCAGGAACAGCAGCGGCCCAAAGCTCATCAGCAGCCGCGCGATGTTGATGCCGCTACGCTGGTTCTGCTCTCCCGCCACGCTCATCGTGCCTGCCCCGTCGCATCCGGCCCCTTCGTGTCCCGCTTGTCGAGTGCCATCAGTTCCATCAGTTTTTCCTCGCTTGCCTCGATCCCCGGCATCTCGCCGGTGATGCGCCCCCGGCGCATGGTGACGATGCGGTCCGACACCGCCAGCACCTCCGGCAGTTCGGACGAGATCATCATCACCGCGATGCCGCGCGCCGCAAGCTGCACCAGGATTTGGTGCACCTCGGTCTTGGCGCCGACATCGACGCCGCGCGTCGGCTCGTCGACGATCAGCACTTTCGGATCGCGCGCCAGCCAGCGCGCCAGGATCACCTTTTGCTGGTTGCCGCCAGACAGGCCCTCGATCGCCTGTTCGACCGAGGCCATGCGGATCGACAGCATCTTGCGAAAACCGGCAAGCGCATCGCGTTCGCGCCGCTCGGCCATGAAGCCGAAGCCGTTGCTGAACGTGCCGAGCGAAGCGACGGAGAAATTCGGCAGGATGCCGAGTGCGGCAAAGATCGCCTGGTGCTTGCGGTCCTCCGGCACCAGGCCGATGCCGAGCGCGATGGCATCCGCCGGTGACGCGGGAGCGATTGGCTTGCCGTCGAGCGTGATGGTGCCCGTCGCGATGTGGTCGGCGCCGAAAATGGCGCGTGCCAGCTCCGTCCGGCCAGAGCCGACGAGGCCGGCAACGCCGAGGATCTCGCCAGCCTTGAGATCGATGTCGACGCCGTCGAGCACGATGGCATGCGGCGCCTCGGGGTCGCGCACCGTGCGCAACCCGCGCACCGACAGCACGACATCGCCGGCGACCGCGCGTTGCGCCGGCCGCGCATAGAGTTCGGATGCGGCGCGGCCGACCATCTTCTCGATGATCTTCGGCAGCGCGATCGGCCCGCCCTGGCGGTCGAGATGCCCGGCCAGCCTGCCGTCGCGCAGCACCGTCATGCGGTCGCAGATGGCGGAGGCCTCTTCCAGCCGGTGCGTGACGAACATGATGGCGACCTTGTCCCTGCGCAGCCGGTCCATGATCGCCAGCAGTCGCTGCACCTCGGTCTCGGTCAGCGCCGAGGTCGGTTCGTCCATGATAATCAGCCGACTTTCCAGCGACAGCGCACGGGCAATCTCGACCAGCTGCTGTTCGGCCACCGACAGCGCCGACACTGGCGTCATCGGATCGATGGAGAGACCGACGCGGGCGATGATCGCGCGGGAATCTTCCTCCATCTTGCGCCAGCTGACCAGCCCGAGCGGACCGATCGGTGCGCGGCCGATAAAGATGTTCTCCGCCACCGTCAGAGTCGGGATCAGGCTCAGCTCCTGGTAGATGGTGACGATGCCGAGCCGCTTGGCATCCTGCGGACTGGACGGATGATAGTCGGCGCCGTCGAAGGTGATGTGCCCGCTCGACGGCGGCATGACACCCGACAGGATCTTGAGCAGCGTCGACTTGCCGGCGCCGTTTTCGCCAAGCAGGCCGAGGATTTCGCCCGGCCGGATGTCGAGCGAGACGTCGCTCAGCGCGGTGACGCCGGAGAAATGCTTGGTGACGCCCTCGACGGCTAGCAGGACGGGCGGTGACGATACGGCTTCAGCTAACGGCAATGGTTGCTCCCTGAGTCATCGAACGTCAGCGCTGCCCCTCACCCTTACCCTCTCCCCGTATAGAGACGGGGAGAGGAGGTCGCCAGCGTCAGAGCGATTCCCTTCTCCCCGTCGCTACACGGGGAGAAGGTGCCGGCAGGCGGATGAGGGGCGGCGCCAGCTTCGGCGATCTGTGCGCAACCTGCCCAACTACTTCGTCTCGCCAATCCGCTCGGCCTTGTCGAGATTGTCCTTGCCGATAACGATCGGCGTCAACAGCACCAGCTTCTCCTTCGGCTCGGTCTTGTCCTTGGCGTAAGCCACCGCGATGCGTACCGCCGTGCGCGACTGTTCGCCGGGGAACTGCTCGACGGTACCGGCGAGCTTGCCGTCCCGTACAGCGACCAACGCTTCCGGCAGCGCGTCGAAGCCGTAGATTTTCACATCGGTGAAGTTGCGCGCCGCACACGCTTCCATGGCGCCGAGCGCCATGTCGTCATTGGCGCAGACGATGGCATCCGGCTTGCCGTTGGCGGCAAGGCCGGCCTCGGTCACCGACAGCGCCTCGGCGCGGGCGAAGTTGGCGGTCTGCTCGAATACGATCTGGTACTTGTCCTTCAACGGGTCGAGCACATTGTGGACACCCTTGTTGCGATCGATCGCCGGGCCGGCGCCGGGCTGACCCTGCAGATGGAAGATCTTGGCGCCATTGGGGAACGCCGCCACCATGGCGTTGGCCTCCGCCTCGCCGCCCTTGACGTTGTCGGCGCCGACATGGGCCAAAATACCTTCGACGCCGTCGACGCGGCGGTCGATCGTCACCACGGGAACACCGGCCTTGACCGCTTCCTCGATTGCCGGCGCCAGCGCGTTGACGTCGAGCGGCGAGATGACGATGGCGTTGACCTTCTGCACCAGCGCCGCCTCGATGTCGGCGGTCTGCTTGGTGGCCGAGTTCTGGCCGTCGCTCTCGGTCAGGTTGACGCCTTGCGCGGCGGCCTCGGCCTTGATCTCGTTCAGCATGTGCACGAAGAACGGAAAGCCGAGATTAGGCACCGAGCCGAGGATGGTGAGCTTGTCCTCGGCAAACACCGAGGGCGCGGCAAGCATCATGGCGCTAAAGGCCGTGGACGACAGCAGGAATTCACGTCTGTTCATAGGGTTTCTCCTCCACAGAGACGCATCATCCCCAAGGCCGTGATTGGTCTTGGGAAGGGATCATGCGCCGGTTCAAAGTGTTGGAGCATCCTCCGTGCGCCCGAAAACGCGTGCCGCTCCAGCTGGTCGCCGCTGTTGAAAAGTGCCTCCCATCGACGTCAGCGCGGGGATGCTAACCCAGGGTCATCCGTTTGCGCAATAATCGATAGAACGGAACTGTCGGGCAAATTATCGGAATTGTCGGATTTTTGGATTTTCCGGGGTCGGCAACCCCTTGCCCTTCACGACCAGCGTTCTGTTTGCGAGCGTTTTCCGATTGACGCGGCAAGCGGCGTCTTTTATAGAACCAATTAGTTCCAGAACTAAATGGTTCCATAATGGCAATTCAAATCTCCCTCGACGACACATTTGCCGCGCTGGCCGATCCGACGCGCCGCGCCATCCTTGCCCGGCTGCTCGACGGCGAAGCCTCGGTCGCCGAACTGGCGCAACCTTTTGCGCTGACCGTACGGGCGATCTCCAAGCATGTCGGCGTGCTGGAGCAGGCAGGCCTGGTCACCCGCAGCCGGTCGGCGCAGAAGCATCTGAGCCGCATCGAACTCAGGCCGCTGCGCGACATCGACCGCTGGCTCGACGGCTACCGCAAGCTTTGGGAAGGCCGCTTCGACCGCATGGAGGACTTGCTGCGGCGCGGCGCGGACAAACCGGAATGACCACGCCCATGGCTTCGACAGCCGACCGCAGCTTTGCCATCGAGCGGATTTTCGATGCCCCGGTCGAGCGTGTCTTCCGGCTGTGGACCGATCCTTTGCTGGTGGCGCAATGGTGGGGCATCAAGGACTGCACCATCCCGCATTGTGCGCTCGACCTACGCGTCGGCGGCCGCTGGCGCATCGACATGCGCACCTTGAGCGGGGCGCTCTACCGCAACCAGGGCAGCTATCTCGAAATCGTGGCGGATAGGCGACTGGTTTATTCCGACGAGCCGGATCCCGAATTGCGCGAATGGGCCGGCAAGCCGCCTGGGCAAAGCCGCCATACGGTGACCTTCACGCCGGATGCGCAGCGAACCCACGTCCATTTCGAGGTGACGCTGGCCAGCGCTGCCGACCGCGACCGCATGCTGGCACTCGGCATGCGCGGCGGCTGGACGCAGAGCTTCGACCGGCTCGAGCAGCTGATAGGAGGCAACCATGCTGGCTGAAAACGCCGAGCCGACCACGCAGGCCGTCCTGTCGCGGGATGGAACGCCTATCGCCTGCGAGCGCCGTGGCCAGGGCCATCCGCTCATCCTGGTCGACGGCGCGCTCTGTTCCCGCACCATGGGCCCGAGCCTTCAACTCGCCAGGGCGCTTGAAGGCAGCTTCACCGTGTTCCGCTACGACCGCCGTGGCCGTGGCGACAGCGGCGACACCACGCCCTACGCGGTCGAACGCGAGATCGACGACATCGAGGCCGTGCTCCAGGCAGCCGGCGGCGAGGCGTTCGTCTGGGGCATGTCGTCGGGCGCCATGCTGGCGCTGATGGCGGCAAGCCGCCTGCCCGGCATCGGCAAGCTGGCGCTCTACGAAGCGCCGCTGATCGTCGACGACAGCCGCGAGACCACGCAAGGCGACTGGGCAACGATCCGGGCCGCGATCGCTGAAGAACGGCGCGGCGACGCGGTGACTGCCTTCCTCAGATCGGTCGGCATGCCCAGCCTGCTGATTGTCTTCATGCGGCTGACGCCGATCTGGCGCAAACTCAAGGCGGTGGCGCATACATTGCCCTATGACGGCGCCATCGTCGCCGGCGATCAGCTCGGCAAGACGCTCGACCCTGCCCGCTGGGCCTCGGTGCGCGTGCCGACGCTGGTGACCGATGGCGGCAAGAGCCCGCTCTGGATGCAGCGTGGCAACAAGGCGCTGGCCGAGGCGCTGCCCAATGCCCGCTACCGGACGCTGGCCGGCCAGAACCACGTGCTGAAACCCGCCGCGCACGCACCCGTGCTGACGGCGTTCTTCAACGGGCGGGAATAGCCTGCCGGTAAGAACAGCTTCGTGGAAGGAGACAAGCCCGCCATCGCCGCATGTGAGCGAGCCTCGCCGCATCCGGCTTGCGAAACCGTCATGGCCCGTGGCATCTGTCTGACACAACGGACCGATCCGCAGCAGCATGGCAGCACGACCACCCAACAGCAGGCCACCTGCCCGCAACGCTAGCACTGGCAAGCCGCACACTGGCAAACCGCCTGGCGTCAGCCTCAACCGCGCTTTGTCGAAGCTCGGCCTGTGCTCGCGCACGCAGGCCGAGGTGCTGATCGCCGAGGGACGTGTGCGCGTCGGCGGCAAGGTGGTGCGCAATGCGGCCCTTCGTGTCGACCTCAACCGCGACCGCATCGTCGTCGATGACCGGTCGGTGGTTGCCGAGCGCAAGGTCTATCTCATCCTCAACAAGCCGCGCGGTATGGTTACCACCCGCGACGACCCGCAACAGCGCGACACCGTCTATGCCTGCCTCGACGGGCTCGACCTGCCCTTCGTCTCGCCGGTCGGCCGGCTCGACAAGGCGAGCGAAGGCTTGCTGTTGATGACCAACGACACCCAGTTTGCCAACAGGCTGATGGACCCGGCCTCGCATCTGCCCAAGACCTACCACGTGCAGATCGGCAAGGTGCCCGACGCCGCGATGCTGGAAGGATTGCGCGCCGGCGTGACCGTCGACGGCGAGACCCTGACCACGAACGCGATCGAGCTTCTGCGCAGCGGCGGCCGCACCGCGTGGCTGGAGATCGTGCTCGACGAGGGCCGTAACCGCCACATCCGCCGCCTGCTCGCCGCGCATGACATCGAAGTGCTGCGGCTGATCCGCATCGCCATCGGCCGCCTGCAGCTCGGCGACCTCGCCAAGGGCACGGCGCGGCACCTGACGCCGGAGGAATTGGCGCTGCTGGCGGGGTAAGTGGCGGGTGCAGGCCTCTTCAACCGCGACACCTCAAAAAAAATCTTGCCCCCCACCGATGATTTCCGCTCGCCCGCGCTGTCCTGATCTACAGGCGCTGGAATGGTCCGGCCGCCGGAAGAAACGAGGTGATCCATGGCATCGTTACAAGGTCAGAATGTCGTCGTCGTCGGAGGCAGCCGGGGTGTCGGCCGCGCGATCGTCGAAACCACACTCAGCGAGGGCGCGACGGTGCTCGCCGTAGCCCGGGGTGCAGCCGATCTGAAGCAGCTGTCCTGGGAGAAACCCAAAGTGAAGACGTTGGCGGTCGACGCCACGCAGGAGACCGCGCCCGATGTGGTGTTCGACGCGCTGGAGCCGGATGTTCTGGTGATCTGCGCCGGCGCCCTTGCCCCGTCAGCGCCGGTCCAGGACCAAAGTTGGGACGACTTCTCCGCGAACTGGGACATGGACGTCAAGGCATCGTTCCTGTTTTGTAAGGCCGCACTTCAGGGCCGGCTGAAGCCGGGTAGCCGGGTGGTGCTGATCTCCAGTGGCGCGGCGCTCAGCGGCGGCCCACCGAACTCCGGCGGTTATTCCGGCGCCAAGCGCATGCAGATGTTCCTTGCCGCCCATTGCCAGAAGGAAGCCGACCGGCTCGGCCTTGGCCTGCGCTTCATGGCGCTGGTGCCGATGCGGATCATGCCGGACACCGGCGTCGGCCAGCGCGGCATCGACGGCGTCTCGGCCTATCTCGGCATCAGCCCGGCGGATTTCCTCGCCAGCATGACCGACATGCAGACACCGGCCGATGTCGGGCACGCCGTGGTCACGCTCGCCGGTGGCAAGCTGCAAGGCGTCTCCTTCACCGTCAGCGGCAGCGGACTTGCGGCGGCGGCATGAGGCGCGCAGGATGCCAGTCGAATTCAACCCAATGGGCTCGACATGACAGACGCTCCTGGCCCGCTTGAGCCAATGGGCGAGCAAGGCCAGCCGATCCTCGACCGGCTGGCCTTCGAGCGCCTGACAATGGCCCATCGCCGCGCACTCAAGCTGCATTGCTACCGGATGATGGGCACGCTGCACGAGGCCGACGACCTCGTCCAGGACACGTTCCTGAAAGCCTGGCGCGGCCGGTCGCAATTCGATGGCCGCGGCTCGCTGCGCGGCTGGCTCTACACCATCGCCACCAACAGCTGCCTCAACGCCATCAAGGCGAGGTCATCAGCGCATCGCATTGTCGAGCAGCCCGGAAGGCCGCCGTCCGAGGGACGCGCCGCTGCCGGACCCGCCGCCGAACTCGCCTGGCTGGAGCCCTACCCGGACACTGAGCTGCCGGACCTTATCGACGGCGAGCCGGGCCCGGAAGCGCGCTACGAGACCCGCGAAGCGGTGCAACTCGCCTTCGTCGCCGCGATCCAGTCCTTGCCGCCCAGGCAGCGCGCCGCCCTTTTGCTGTGCGACGTGCTGGGCTGGTCGGCGCTCGAGAGCGCGCAATTGCTGGGCGGCTCCGCCGCTTCGATCAACAGCGCCCTGCAGCGGGCCCGCGCAACGCTTGGGGCACGCTATCCGCAGGGGCGTCCGCTGCAGCGATCGCGGCCCACCGGCGAAGAGGGCCTGCTGCTGGAGCGCTACATGCAGGCCTGGCAGTCCGCCAACCTCGACGGCTTCATCGAGCTGCTGCGCGAGGACGCCACCTATCACATGCCGCCATGGCTGGACTGGTATCAGGGCCGCCAGGCGATCCATGGTTTCTTCAAGACTGTCTGGGGCAATTTCGCCGGCTACCAGCCGGTCGCCACCCGCGCGAACGGCCAGCCCGCGGTCGCGATCTATGCGCGGCGCCATCAGGATTCGGAATGGCGCGCCCAGTCGCTGCATATCATCGAGCCGGCCGACGGCGGGATCGCCTCGCTGACGGTCTATGTCGGCCCGCTCGGCCCCGACCTTTTTGCTCCCTTCGGCCTGCCGCCTGTCTGGCCGGCCTCCTGACGGGAAGCTGTCAGGAGGGCTGGTCTATATCTGCGCACGAGCCCGACCGTGGCTCCAGCAAATCAGGGAGCAATGCAATGAATTTCGTCTCGGTCCGCATCATCACGTCGGATGTCCAGCGCCTCGTGCGGTTCTACGGCGAGATCACCGGCATGCCCGTGACGATCTACACCGAAGACTTCGCCGAACTGGCGACTCCGGCCTGCACGCTGGCGATCGGCAGCACGCGCACCTTGCAGCTGTTTGGCGGCGACGTCGCCCGCCCCGCCGACAACCACACCGCCATCATCGAATTCCGCGTCGGCGACGTCGATGCGGAATTCGCCAGGCTGTCCGACACCATCAAGGACGCAACCGTGCAGAAGCCGACCACCATGCCCTGGGGCAACCGCTCGCTGCTGTTCCGCGACCCGGACGGCAATCTGGTGAATTTCTTCACGCCCGTGACCGCCGAGGCGATCAAGAAGTTCGACAAGCAGGGCGTTGCCTGACCTATTTCTGGTTCCACTTGCGAATGACCGGCTCGGTCAGATCGTGCTCGTAGCCGAGCACGCTGATGCTTGCCGTGTCCAGCACGAACAGCGCGCCGCCTTCCGGCGGCAGGCCGATCCAGCGCGCCGCCAACACCCGCAGGAAATGCGCGCTGGAAAACACCAGAATGTCGGCATTGGCCTTGCGCAGTGCGGCGATGATCGTGTCGGCCCGGGCGCCGACATCGGCCGCCGTCTCGCCTTTCGGGCAGCCATCGCGAAACACGTTCCAGCCAGGCCGCTCGGCCAGGATCTGTTTTGTCGTCAGCCCTTCATAGGCGCCGTAGTCCCACTCCTGCAGATCGTCGTTCTTGACGCTCTCGGCGCCGAAGCCTGCCAGCACGCTGGTGTTGTAGGCGCGCTGCGACGGGCTCGACCATACGGCCGAAAACGACAGGCCTTTCAACCGCTCGGCGACGCCGCGCGCGGCAGCCTCGCCGGCCGGCGTCAGCGGCATGTCGGTGCGGCCGGTGTGCTGCCCCGAAAGGCTCCACGCCGTCTCGCCATGGCGGACCAGATGGATCTGCGGATATGCGCTGCTCATATGGGTGTCCCTCAAATCGCCGGCACCTTAGAGGAGGACGCGGCAAAGGGGAATCCGGCCAACGCGAAAGTGTGCAATCGCCTGGCCTTGATCCGCATCGAGCTGGCCACTGTGATGAGCCCGGTGGCGCAACTATATCAAGGTCAGCCTCTACAGGCTCTCACCACCACAAGGGCGTGTCGGCCCTGGCACAACAGGTCACATCATCATGTACACACATTTGCTGATCGCCACGGACGGATCGGAACTGGCCGACAAGGGCGTTGCCCACGGCCTGGCGCTGGCCAGCCGCCTCGGCGCCACCGTTACCTTTGTCCACGTCACCGAGCCATTCCCGATCTTCGCCTGGGGCGGCACCATGGCCGGCTATGCCGCCGGCGATGAATTCGTCGCCTATCAGGAAGGCGGTCGCAGATACGCCAAGGACGTGCTCGACAAATGCAAGGCGTCGGCGGAGCTGGCGAATGTGCGCGCTGAGGTGGTGCATATCGAGGACAAGAAGCCCGCCGAGGCGATCCTGGAATTGTCGAAGGCTGAGGGCTGCGACCTGATCGTGATGGCCTCGCACGGCCGCCGGGGACTGGGCAGGCTGCTGTTGGGAAGCCAGACCGCGGAGGTGCTGTCCTTAACCGAAATCCCGGTCCTGGTGGTTCGGTAGGCCTGCGCGGCTAAAACACCACCTCCCCCGCGAGATAGACCCCCAGCGCCAGCAGCCCGACGAAGAACACCGTGCGGAAGGTCTCGACGCTCATCCGCTGGCGCAGCGCCTGGCCGACGACCATGCCGGCCAGCGCCGGCGCCAGGGCTGCGGCCGATCCCGCCAGTTGCATCGTCGGCGATGCGAAAGCTCCCGTTCTGAACAGTCCGATGGCCAGCGCTGCCGTCGAGACAGTGAAGGACAGGCCGAGCGCCTGGATCAGGTCTTCCCTGTCCAGCCGCAGCGATTGCAGATAGGGCACGGCCGGGATGACGAAGACGCCGGTGCAGCCGGTGACCAGCCCGGTCGCGACGCCGACCAGTGGCGACGCCCACGCCTCATGGCGCGCCGGCGTGGTGAAGCTGGCCCTGGCGAGGCCGACAAGCGCATAAAGCACCAGCGCCGCGCCCAACCCCGCCGACGCAATGTGCGAGCCGGTCAAAAGGCCAGCGCCTCCGACGGTGCCGAGCACGACACCGGCCATCATCGTCCACAGCCGCTTGCACAGGCCGCCGAACGACGGGCCGGTCAACAATTGCCAGAGGTTGGTGACCAGTGACGGGATCAGCAGCAAGGCGGCGGCTTGCGCCGGCGGCATCGTCACCGCCAGCAGCCCCATCGCCACCGTCGGCAAGCCCATGCCGACGACGCCCTTGACCACGCCGGCGGCGAGAAAGACCGCACCGATCCAGGCGAAGACACCGGCGCTCAGCACGAGCGCACCTTCAGGGCAGGATCAGTCATGCAGCAGCATGTCCGTTACATCGGCCTCAGGGCTGGACTTTGCCGGCGCGGCATTGCGGCTGACGGAGGTCGTCGCGCATCCTCGCAGGCCGGGCTCCACCCGCACCATCGCAAGGCAGGCCACGGCGACGGCCAGCACAATCGCCGTGCTTTCAAGAATGCCGGGACGGCCAGATGTTCGTTCGCTCATCACACATCTCCACCTGAAACTGTTTGACGCAGATGCGGGCCGGTCACAATGTGGAAGTTGCGCTGTCAGCCTTCGGCCAGAACGAAGGCTGATCCATCGAAGAATTCACTGGCTTTGTCTGCCGGCCGAACCGTTTGCAGGAGCAAAAGAATGCGCTTCGATCTGGTCGATCTCCGGCTGTTCCTGCTGGTGACCGAGCGCGGCAGCATCACCCATGGCGCCGAACTCGCCGGCCTTGCCCTGGCCTCGGCCAGCGCCCGCATCAAGGGCATGGAGGACCGCCTCGGCGCGCCACTGCTGGAACGACGCCGCCGTGGCGTGGTGCCGACGGCGGCCGGACAGGCGCTGCTGCATCACGCGCGCGCCGTGCAAAACCAGATCGAGGCGATGGCCGGCGACCTCGGCGCCTACGCCACCGGTCTTCGCGCCCGCGTCCGGCTGCTCGCCAACACCGCCGCCACCGGCGAGCTGCTGCGCGATATCCTGCCGGCTTTCCTTGTCACGCATCCCCAGATCGACATCGATCTCGACGAGCGCCCCAGCCATGAGATCGCCGAGGCGGTGGCCAGCGGTGCGGCCGATCTCGGCATCGCCGCGACCTGGGCTGGCCTATCGCATCTCGAACAGAAACCGTTCTTCATTGACCGGCTGGTGGTGATCGCCGCGCGGAACTGGCCCGGCATCGAAGGCCGCACTACCAGCCTCGCCGACATTCTCGGCGAACCCTTCGTCGGGCTCGGCACGGGCCATGCGCTGCAGGAGCACGTCACGCGCCAGGCCGCCCGCCTTGGCGGTCATCTGCATATCCGCATCCGAGTGCCCGGCCTCGACAATGTCTGCCGCCTCGTCACGCAAGGCGCCGGGATCGCCATCGTCCCGGAAAGTGCGGCGCGCCACTCGGCACGCTCGCTGCGCAGCCTGCGGCTCACCGACGACTGGGCAACACGCCAGCTCAATCTGTGCGCCCGCCGCTTCGACGAATTGACGCCGCAAGCGAAATTGCTGGCTGCCGCGCTGGTCTGAACCCGGCAACGCAATAGCGCAACCGCAACCGCGCCAGACGACGCACCATGCCACTTGGTGCGAAAACAACACCTTGCTTTTCAAAAATTCGTGACATAGCTTGTTTTCATATAGGCAAATAATTTGCCGACCTTTTTTCTTTTTATGAAAGACAGAGCCTTTGCGGGAACATCTCGATCTGACCGATCGGCGGCTGGTCAAACAGCTGTCGCAGGACGCGCAGCCGGGCATCAACCGCCTCGCCGAGATGTTGGCGATTTCGGTGCCGACGGTGCGCACGCGGCTGCGCAACCTGCTCGACCGCAATCTGCTGAAGATCGTCGGGCTCTTGAACCTGACCGAGCGTCCCGAGCTGATTTCGGCCATTGTCGGTATCAATGCGCAAGGACGCGGCCGGGCCCGCGAGCTGGCGCAGCGCATTTCCGAACTGCCCTTCGTCAACTCGGCTTCGGTGGTCACCGGGCGCTTCGACATCATCGTCGACGTGACCGTGGCCGGTGACGTCGCCGATCTCTACCGCGTCACCAGCGAGCTGATCCCGGGGGCCGGCGAGCCGGGCGAAGTCGTTCGCAGCGAGACCTTCGTCGTCATGGCGTCCTGCAACAAATGGGTCAGCCTGCCGGAAGGCTGCTGGTCGGACGATCGCAAGGAGCCGGCATGAGAATAGCGGTTCTCGGCGGCCTCGGCCTGCAAGGCCGGGCGGCCATCGCCGATCTCGTCGCCAGCGGTGCCGAGGAGGTGATTTGCGTCGACACGGCGCCGGACGGCGCGGCTCGCCTTGACGGCCTGACCGACCTTGCCCGCGTGCGCTTCGTGGTACCGCAGGGAGCGATCGGCCCTGCCTTGGCCGGCGTGCTGGCGGATGCCGACGCCGTCATCGACCTGTTGCCGCAGCCACTGATGCGTGAGGCGGTCCAGGCCGCGATCGCAACGCGCACGCCGCTGGTCACCACCAACTACGGCAAGGCCATCGCCGACCTGGCACCGGCCGCCGAACAGGCTGGTGTGCCGATCATGGCCGAATGCGGGCTCGATCCCGGCATCGACCTGGTTCTCTACGCGCGCGCCGCAAGGCAGTTCGATACCATCGCCGCGATCGATTCCTATTGCGGCGGCATCCCCGAGCCGAAGGCGATGACTAAGCCCCTTTGCTACAAGGTGAGCTGGAACTTCGACATGGTTCTGGTCAGCCAGAACCGCGACAGCGTGATGATCGAGGACGGCGAACGCGTCGCGGTGCCGGCCGGCCGGCAGCACGACAACCCCTTCATCCACGAGATCGAGGTGGCGGGCCTGGGCGCGTTGGAGGCCTTCCCCAATGGCGATGCGCTGCATTATGTCGAGATGCTGGACGCGGCAAAAGGGCTGCGCCGCTCGGGCCGCTATACGCTGCGCTGGCCGGGATGGTCGGCCTTCTGGGCGCCGCTGAAGGAACTCGGCTTCCTTTCCGAAGACAAGGTGCCCGGCACCGGCTCCAGCCCGCGCGAATTCCTCGGCCGGCTGCTCGGGCCGCAACTGCAGTACGGCCCCGGCGAAAAGGACCTTTGCGTGATGCGCAATGTCTTTTCCGGCCTCGAAGGCGGCCGCCGCAAGACGGTGACCTCGGACCTGATCATCGAGCGCGACCTGGCCTCCGGCCTGTTCGGCATGAGCCTCGGCGTCGGCTATCCCGCCAGCATCGTGGCGCAGATGCTGGCGCGGCGCGAGATCACCAAACCAGGCCTGCTCAACCCGTTGCTCGATGTGCCCGATGACCGCTTCTTCGACGAGTTGGCCAGGCGCGGCATCACTGTGACCGAGACGGTGGCCTGGGACTGAAGGTTTTCGAACGGTGGCTGCCGCCGGCAACGGCGCTGCCGCTCAAAAAAGCACCCCGAAGGGTGAAACAACAACGTGGAACAATAAAACAAGGAGGAATGCCAAATGAAGATTGCCAGACTTTTCATCGCTGGACTTGCGCTCGCCGGGCTCGCCACCGCGGCCAGCGCCGGAACGCTCGACGACATCACCAAGCGCGGCGAGTTGCGCGTCGCCGTGCAGACACAAGGACCGCCCTTCTCGCTGGTCGGCGCCAATGGCGAACGCACTGGCAGTTCGGTTGAACTGGCCGAGCTGATGGCCAAGGAAATGGGCGTCAAGATCACCTTCCTCGACTTCGACTGGGACGGCCTGATCCCCGCGCTGCTGTCGGGCAAGGCCGACCTTCTGGTCGCCGACATGACGCCGACGCTGGCGCGTGGCATGAAGGTCGCCTTCACCAAACCTTACATGTATACGGGCAGCACCGTGTTCACCAAGGCCGACAGCAAGTTCAAGACCACCGAGGACTGCAAGGCCAAGGGCACCAAGATCGCCGTGCTGCTCGGCGCCACCGGCGAGAAGGAGGCCAAGGCCGTCTTCACCGATGCCGACATCAAGAGCTACAAGGGCGGCGGTCCGCTGCTGCTCGACGCCGTCAACAACGGCCAGGCCGATTGCGGCGTCAACGACGTCTCGGCGGTGAAGGGCCAGTCGACCGCCTATCCGGCCGGCACCTTCACCATCATGCCGGAGCTTTTGTCGAAGGAACCGCTTGCCTTCGCCACCCGCTATGACGAGCCGGACCTGCTGGTCTGGATGAACCTGTTCCTCGACCAGGTCAGCATCGATGGGCGCCTGCAGAAGAACCTGGACTACTGGGTCAATTCCGACGCCTGGAAGAAGGACCACTAACCGCCCTTGGGATCCAGGCGGTTTTGCGCGCGTCTTGAGCGCCGCGAAGCCGCCTGGCCTTTCGTTTCGCCCGCTTTGGGGAACCGCCCAGCGATGCTCGAGAATTTCAGCTTCCGCACCATCGTCGAGTACCTGCCCCTGTTCGGGCAGGGCCTGGTCACGACCGTGTGGCTGTCGGCGCTGTCCTTTCTCGGCGCGCTCGCCGTCGGCATCGTGCTGTGCGCCATGAACCTGCAGCGCGGCTGGCTGTTTCGTGCCCCGGCCAAGGCCTATATCGACGCCGTGCGCGCCACGCCTTTGCTGGCGCAGCTCTATTTCCTCTATTTCGGCCTGCCCCGGCTCGGCTTCGTCCTGCCCGAGCTGGTCGTCGGCATCCTCGCGCTATCGCTCAACAGCGGCGCCTATGTCGCTGAAATCATTCGTGCCGGCATATTGTCGATCCCTCGTGGCCAGGTCGAAGCCAGCGTCGCCTCGGGCATGACCTATGTCCAGCGCATGCGCCTGGTCATCCTGCCGCAAGCCTTCAAGGTGACGATCCCGCCGCTGCTCGGCCAGGCGATCGTGCTGGTCAAGGATTCCGCATTGCTGTCGCTGATCTCGGTCGCCGAGCTAACCCGCGCCGGCCAGTTGCTCGCCTCCGACCGCTTCATGCCGGCGGAAGGTTTCCTCACCATCGCCGCCTTCTACCTGCTGCTCTACTACTGCCTGAAGGGGCTGGCTGCTCTCTCCGGTCGCTGGCTCGGCACAGCGGGGGCGCGGACATGATCTGGCAACAGCTGCAAAGCCTCGCCGGCAGCTATCCGCTGGCGCTGCGCGGTCTCGGCATGACGGTGGTGCTGTCG
This sequence comes from Mesorhizobium sp. P5_C1, assembly GCF_054049815.1. Lineage (NCBI taxonomy): Bacteria > Pseudomonadati > Pseudomonadota > Alphaproteobacteria > Hyphomicrobiales > Phyllobacteriaceae > Mesorhizobium > Mesorhizobium sp. P5_C1. Next base: position 20,086 of record NZ_JBFULQ010000020.1, read on the forward strand.
CTGATCAGCCTGGTGCTCGGCACCTTGCTTGGCTTCGGTCTCGGCATCCTGCGCACCGGCGGCAACCGGCTGGTGGGCAGCCTCATCGGCGCCTGGGTCGACCTGATCCGCGGCACGCCGTTCCTGGTGCAGATCTTCCTGATCTTCTTCATCCTGCCGGAGCTCGGCATCGAGCTGGACGCCTTCACCGCCGGCATTATCGCGCTGACCAACCTTGCCGCCTGCTTCATCTGCGAGATCGTCGCCGCGGGCATTCGCTCGGTGCCGACCGGCCAGGTCGAGGCAGCGCTGGCATCCGGCCTGTCGCGCTGGCAGCGCATGCGCCAGGTGGTGCTGCCGCAGGCGATGCGCATCGTGCTGCCGCCGCTGGTCGGGCAGTATGTGCTGCTGATCAAGGACTCTTCGGTCGTCTCGGCGATTGGACTGACCGACCTCACCCGCGTCGGCTGGCTGGTGGTGCAGCGTGTGCCCAACGGCCTGCTGGTCTTCTTCCTCGTCGGCGTCGGTTATTTCATCGTCTGCTATCCCCTGATCATGCTCGCCCGCCGGCTCGAACACCGCATGGGCGCGGCGCATGGCGAGGTGCAGCTGTGACAGCGAACCCCAAAGGTCCGGCAAATATGACCAAAACCGGTATGATCGACTTTCGCGGCGTCAACAAATGGTTCGGCGCGCTCAACGTGCTCAAGGACATCACGCTCAGCGTCGAGCCGCGCGAGGTGGTCGTTGTCTGCGGCCCGAGCGGCTCGGGCAAGAGCACGCTGATCCGCTGCGTCAACGGCCTGGAGGCGATCAAGGACGGCGATCTCGTCGTCGACGGCCAGCGCCTCGGCGACCCCACCACCAACATGACGCAGCTGCGCACCGAGATCGGCTTCGTCTTCCAGTCGTTCAACCTCTATCCGCACAAGACGGCGCTCGAAAACGTCACGCTGGCACCCATCCATGTCCGCAGGATCCCGCGCACCGAGGCCGAAAAGGCCGGGCGCGAATTGCTGGCCAAGGTCGGGCTGGCCGACAAGGTCAACGCCTATCCGGCGCAGCTCTCCGGTGGCCAGCAGCAACGCGTGGCGATCGCGCGCTGCCTCGGCATGCGGCCAAAGATCATGCTGTTCGACGAACCGACCTCGGCGCTCGACCCCGAGATGATTTCGGAAGTGCTCGACGTCATGGTGGCGGTCGCCGAGGAAGGCATGACCATGATGGTGGTGACGCACGAAATGGGCTTTGCCCGCAAGGTCGCCCAGCGCGTGGTGTTCATGGATGCCGGCGCCATTGTCGAGAGCGGGACGCCCGACGAATTCTTCTCGCACCCCAAGACCGACCGCAGCCGCGCTTTCCTGAGCAAGATTTTGCGGCATTGAGGCAAGAGCATGATCCCGAAAAGTGGGATCCGGTTTTCGGAAAAGATCATGCTCAAACACAGAGATAGAGTTCTATCCCGATACCATCGGGATGGAACAGGCTCTAGCTCGCCTCTTCCGGACTGCCGCCAATCGCAAACGCAACCCGGCCGGCGCGCCGTCTCAGTAGCGCGATGGCGAGGAAGGCGATGACGCCGCTCGCGGCGACGACCACCAGCACCCACAGCGAATTGGCGACGGATGTCCGCGCCATCATGAAGGCCAGCGCGAACGGCGCGAAGGCCGAGGTGAACTGGCGGGCGGCACTCGCCCATCCCAGCCGCGCGCCATAGCCTTGGCGGCCGAAGAGCTCGAGCGGCAAGGTGCCGCCGACGATGCTGGTGAGACCGGAGCCGAGGCCGAACAGCAGCACGAACAGGAAAGCGCCAGGCAGCCATGGCGTGGTCAACAGCAGCGTGCACAGCCCGGCCGTGAGCAGCGACGCGGCAATGACGGCGAGATGCGTTTGTTGAAGCCGCCCGCCAAACAGCATGTTGATCAACCGGCTGGCGACCTGCGCCGGCCCGAACAGGGTCGAAACGAAGAGGCCGGCCGTGCCGAGCCCAAGTGCCGCCGTCAGCGGCACCATGTGGATGAGGATCGCCGACAGCACGAAGCCCTCGGAGGCGAAGCCCGCCAGCATCAGCAGGAACACGGCCTGCCCGCGTCGCGGATCGAGTGCCGCGCCCGCTTCATGGGCTGGCCCGCGCTCTTGCGGCGCGGCCGTCGCGTGACGGCGCGACAGGCGCATCAGCCAGGCGTGGATCGGCAGGCAGAGTCCGAGATTGAGCGCCGCGAACAGCAGATAGACCTCGCGCCATGTCAAATGCGCATGCAGCGCCGAGGTCAGCGGCCAGAACAGGGTCGAGGCGAACCCTGCGATGAGCGTCAGGTGAGTGATGCTGCGTTGCGGCCGGGGAACCCCGATCTGCACGATCGCCACGAAGGCGGCGCTGTAGAGGACGAAACTGGAGGCCAGCTCCATCGCCAGCAAGGCCAGAACAAAGGTCACGCGTCCGGGCGAGACGGCGCACAGCGCCAGCGCGACGGCTGCCGCGACCGAGCCTATGGTCATGATGCGCCCCGCGCCGAAGCGGTCGGCCCAGCGCCCGGCCGTGGGCGCGAAGAGGCTGCCGGCAAACAGCGAGGCGGAGAGCGCGCCGAACACCCACCCTTCCGTGAGACCGAACTCCCTGGCCATCGCCGGCGCCAGGATCGAAAAGCTGTAATAGAGCGTGCCGTAGCCGATGATCTGCGTCAGCCCGAGCGCCCATATCGCCTTGCGCAGGACAGACCGGTCAGGCATCGACGCCCACGGCTTCCGTCGCCTTGGCGCCAACCGATGAGCCCGTTGCGCAGCCGCAGCCCGACGCACCCTTTGCCTTGGCGTCCGCATCCTCGAGGCAGCAGGCATCGACATTGGCGGGCGCGGGCCCGCCGCAACAATCAGCACTGTCCGATCCCGTCACGACATCGGCGCTGCACACGCCGGTCTCCGGCAGCACCAGCCGCACCTCGCGCGCCGCGACGTGGTCTCCGGCAAGGTCGGCGACGACCGAGCGGACCTGCTCGTAGCCGGTCGCCATCAGGAAGGTCGGGGCGCGGCCGTAGGATTTCGAGCCGACGATGGTGAAGCCGGGTTCGGGATGGGCAAGTTCCCGGATGCCATGCGCGGGAACCGTGCCGCACGAGTGGAAATTCGGATCGATCAGCGGCGCCAGCGCCGGCGGTGCTTCGACGGCGGGATCGAGCGCGAGGCGGATTTCGCCGAGGAACGACAGGTCGGGCCTGAAGCCCGTGGTGACGACGATGCGATCTACGGAAAGGCTGAATGGCTTGCCGGCCAGGCTGGCGTCGACGGCAAGCCCCTCGCCTTGCATCTCGATGCGGTTGACGGCGAAAGCCGCCAGCATGTTCAGCCTTCCATCCGCCATCGCCTGCTTGGCGGCGAGGCCGAGCGCGCCACGTTCGGGCAATTGGTCGTTCAGCCCGCCGCCAAGCAGCCGGTCGACGCTGGCGTGCCGCAGCGCCCAGAAAATCTCGGTACCAGGCGCTGCGTCCTGCAACTCCATGAGCGCCAGGGCGACGTTGATCGCCGAATGCCCGCCGCCGATGACGAGGACACGCTTGCCCGCATAGCTCTCCCTGGCCTTGCCGACCACGTCGGGAATGCCATAGGCAATGCGCTCGCAGGCCGCGGCTTCGCCGGCAACCGGCAGCCCGTCGACGCCGATGGGGTTTGGCCGCGACCATGTTCCGGACGCATCGATGACGGCGCGCGCGAGAACGCGGTGCTCGCCGCCCGCATCGCGGTAGCGGATGACGAAGGGAGCGTCCTTGCGACCCTCATTGGCGACCTTGTCATGTCCCTGGCGGGTGATCGCGGTGACCTCGGCGCCGAGCTTCAGATTGGCGGCGATGCCGGCAACTGCGGCAAGCGGCGCCAGATAATCGCGCACGATCTCGCCGCCGGTCGGCAGGCCTCGCATGTCCGGCGCCGTCCAGCCGGAGCGGTCGAGCAGCGCCCGCGCCGCCGCGTCGATATTGTATTGCCATGGCGAGAACACCCGCACATGTGCCCATTCGAGCAGTGCAGCGCCAACGCTTTCACCGCGCTCGAGGATCAGCGGGCGGATGCCGCGTTCGACAAGATGCGCGGCGGCGGCGAGGCCGACCGGGCCTGCGCCGATCACCGCGACGGGAAGGTTTGCCATCATGTCCATATGTTCGATCCTTCCGGTATCTTCGAATTACACAGCGAAAAAAATCAGGCCAGCGCTTTGACGACGGCAGGCGCGCAGGCCGCATCCGCGCAGCACTCGTCGGCGAGATAGCCGATCAGAGCGTTCATGCCGGGATAGTTGGCGCGGCAGATCAGTGTCGTCGCTTGCCGCTCCTGCGTCACAAGGCCCGTGTCGACCAGCCGCTTGAGATGATGCGACAGCGTCGAGGACGGAATATCGAGCTTGCCCTGGACGCTGCCGACGGCAAGCCCGTCGTCACCGGCGCGCACCAGTATGCGGTAAAGCTGAAGCCGCGTCGGATTGCCGAGCGCTTCGAGCTGGGCGGCTGCTTTTTCGAGTTTCATGGAAATAAGTTACGCGACACCTGTCGAGTCGTCAACCTAATTTCGAAAAATATGGAAATACCGTCAGCCGACCCGCTTGCCCGAAGCGTCGGTGACCACCTCGCCATCCTCCTTGGTGAACGCACCGATGTCCGGGTTGGGCAGGATGTCCAGCACCTTTTCCGACGGCCGGGCCAGCACCACGCCGAGCGGGCTGACCACGATCGGCCGGTTGATCAGGATCGGGTGCGCCAGCATGAAATCGAGGATCTCGTCGTCGGACCATTTCGGGTCGGCGAGGCCGAGTTCGGCGTAGGGCGTGCCCTTCTCGCGCAGCAGTTCGCGCGGTGTCATGCCCATGGAAGCGATCAACTCGACCAGCTTTTGCCGTGACGGCGGCGTCTTCAGATACTCGATCACCTCCGGTTCCTCGCCCGACTGCCGGATGATGGCCAGCGTGTTGCGCGAGGTGCCGCAATCGGGATTGTGATAGATGGTGATGGTCATTTCGCGGCCTGCATCTGTCTGGTTGGTTTCGGTTCGGCAAGCAGCCAGCCCGCCAGGGCCATGGCCAGCAGCGCGCCCAGCAATTCGGCTGATATGAAACCCGGCAGGTCGACCGGGCGGATGCCGGAAAACGTGTCCGACAAGGCACGGGCGATGGCGACGGCCGGATTGGCGAATGAGGTCGAGGCCGTGAACCAGTAGGCGGCTGTTATGTAAAGCCCGACCAGCCAGGGGATCGCATCGGAACGAAAGCGCAGGCCTGCCAGGATGGTGAAGACGAGGCCGAAGGCGGCGACTGCCTCGGCGAGCCATTGCCCGGCTCCGGTCCGCACCGTCACCGAGGCCTGCAGGATCGGCAGTTCGAACATGGCGTGCGCCAGGAACGTCCCGGCGATGCCGCCGACGATTTGGGCGACGACATAGGCGATCGCCGCCCTCGCGTCGATTTCGCGGCGGAGCGCGAACACCAGGGTGACGGCCGGATTGAAATGCGCGCCTGAAACCGGCCCGAGTATCGTGATCAGCACGACAAGGATCGCTCCCGTCGGCAGCGTGTTGCCGAGCAGCGAAATGGCTATGTCGTTCGTCAGCCGGGATGCCATGATGCCGGAACCGACCACGGTCGCGACCAGCAACGCGGTTCCCAGCGCTTCGGCAACGCAGCGGCGTGGCAGGTCGTTCGCCACGGCGCTCAGCTGGCCTTCGGCAGGGTGCGGGCGATCACGTACAGCCACTTCGCTCATCGGCGTGCTCCTAGCAGTCACAGGTCACGGCATTGATGACGGGACGGCAGAGTTCCGGCGCGCCGTTGCAGCAATCTTCCATCAGATAGGCCAGCAGGTCCCGAAACCCGGTCATGTCGGCGACGTAGCGCACGATCCGGCCATCGCGTTGGGGGTGGATCAGCCCGGCATGGGCGAGCACCTTCAGATGCGCCGACATGGTGTTCTGGACCGTATCCAGCCTTGTGGCGATCTCGCCCGCCGGAATGCCTTCCGGACCGGCGCGGACGAGCAGCCGGAAAACATCCAGCCGCGTCTCCTGGCCAAGGG
>NZ_JBFULQ010000021.1:0-26059 GCF_054049815.1 Mesorhizobium sp. P5_C1
GGTTAAGGCCGAACCGCCGCCGGAGCTAAGGCTTGCGGCGCCGGCGAGGCATATCGGCCATTGTCGAGGCCCCGGTTTGGTGTGAAACTCTAAGCCTCTGAATGGAGGTCGAAAATGCCCAACAATTTCAAGACCGGAGACGTCGTCAAGCTGAAGTCCGGAGGCCCGAAGATGACCATAAGCGACGGCGCGGCCTCGGGCATATTCATGTGCCATTGGTTCAACCGCGAGGGTGACGTGTGGACCCCGCAACATGCCGGCTTCAAGCCCGACCAACTGGTCGCGGCCGACCAATCAGACTAGGTCCCTGCCGACGCGGTTTTGCTTGAACCGGCGCCAAACCTGGCACGGGTTCACGTCCAGCGCTGAGGCGCAGGGTTGGCACGTCAATGCGGCCATCGACGGAGCCCTTGCATCCAGGAAATGCGTCCGAAACAAGATTGCGCGACCGACGGATTTCCCCCGTCGCGGCGTTTAACGGTCGAAGCGTGACCTCGGCTCAAGCCGTGGCCACGCGCCAACCGGAGACGCCAACGCATGATACGTCGTTCGATACTTGCCGCTGCCATGAGCCTGCTGACCGTAGCGGCTCTCGCCCAGACAGCGACGCAGCCGCCTGCCGCGACGCCGCCGGTTGCCGCACCGGCCACGCCGAAGGCCAGGTCCGACATCACGCTGGCCAAATTCCAGAAGCGGCGCGAGAAAGCGATCATGGCTGCCGACACGGATGGCGACGGCAAGATCAGCTTGCTGGAATGGGAAGCCTTTCAGGCCAAGCGCAACATCAAGGGCGACCCCGTCAAATCCTTCGCGCGTCTCGATTCCAACCATGACGGCTTCATCGACCGCGCCGAACTCGATGCCTTCTTTGCCAAGCGCTTTGCCAGGCTCGACAAGAATTCCGACGGCGTCCTGACGGCCGACGAACTGCCGGGCCACAAAACCGCTCCCAAGCAGGAGCAATGACCAAGAGGCAATGACGTGCGATGAACATCGGGAGTGCGCCGGCTGATGAGCGCCGATCCGGACGAGGAGCTGGTTCGCCGCGTCGGCGCCGGCGATCCGGCAGCCGTGCAGACGCTCGTCGCGCGCAAACTGCCCCGCATCCTGGCGCTTGCCGTGCGCATGCTCGGCGATGCTGCGGAGGCCGAGGATGTCGCGCAGGAGACCTTCGTGCGGATCTGGCGCCATGCCTCGGGCTGGCGACGCGGCAATGCGCGCTTCGACAGCTGGATCCACCGGGTGACGCTGAACCTCTGTTACGACCGGCTGCGCCGCAAGCGCGAATGGGTGACCGACGACCTGCCGGAAATGGTCGACCCGGCCGCACTTCCCGATGCCCATCCGCAGGAAGACGCGCAGCGGGTCGAACGAGCGCTGCAAGGCATAGCGCCGCGCCAGCGCGAAGCGATCGTCCTGGTCTATTACCAGGAGATGTCCAACGTCGAGGCGGCAGCGACCCTGGAGATCAGCGTCGACGCCCTGGAGAGCCTGCTTTCGCGCGGCCGGCGGTCGCTGCAGACGATCCTGGCCAGGGATGGCGCCGATGAGTGAGAACCGGGCAAGCGGCACCGATGGGCAAGGGGAAGACCATGGCTGAAGGATCCAGGAACGAACCGGCAATGGATGCCAAGCGCTTTGCGGCCCTGGCAGCGGCCTATGGCGGTGACTTGCGGCGTTGGCCTGAGGCCGAACGGATAGCCGCCGCGATCTTTGCGCCGAGCGAGACTGGCCAGGCCATTTTGCAGCATGCCGGGAGACTTGACGCCCTGCTGGACGGCTACCGCGTCGGCGCGCCCGACAAGGCCCTGCACGGCAGCATCGTGCAGGCCGCCGGCCGGTACCTCGCCCAACGCCGGCGTCAGCGGTTCTGGTGGCTCGGACTGGGGCTTGCCGGCATTGGCCTGGCCGGCGCTGTCGCCGGATTGGCCCTGGTGAGCATCGTCACGCCCGAGGTCCAGTCGGACCACTATGTGCTGGACGCCAATGCGACGGCGTTCGGCGACGCCAGCCCGGACCGCGACGCGATCGAGGAAGACCTATGAACATGAGCCGAAACCTTGTCACCCTGTCGGTGGTGCTCAACGTCTTCCTGGCCGGGGCGCTTGTCGGCGGGGCCGTCTGGATAAGAAGCGGCAAGTCAGGCCAGGGCTACTCATTGGAGACGGCCGGCGGCCGGCTTCCCGAGCAGGATCGGACGGTGTTCCGCGAGGCGCTGCGCGACGTTCGCCGCGAATCGCGTCAGGTCATCCTCGACGGCCAGCAAGCCAGGCGCGAGGCGGCAGACCTGCTGCGACAGCCGGTTCTGGACGCGACGGCCCTGTCGGCGGCGCTGGAGCGGGCGCGCAATGCCGACGTCACCGTGCGCATGCGGCTTGAGCAGCGCATCGTCGAGTTCGCGGTGGCAAGTTCCGCCGAGGGCCGCCGCGTACTGGCGGAAGGGCTCACTAGACGCGCTGGGTCGCAACTGTCGGCGGTGCCAAAAAAATCGCCGTGACGACCGACGGAAAACGCCGACGACGCCGTTTAACAGGAGAAGGGCAGCACCTGCCGGACCATGTGCGTGCAGGTTTTCAACCTCGGACACTTCGGAGTATGGCCATGAATTATTTGACAAAATACGTGCTCACCGCGGCTCTCGCCGTGACCGGAACGGTTGCAACGGCTGCGGCATCCTCGGCGATGCCAATGGCGCCGCTTGCCGCGCCGGCGCTGGTCGAGCATGCCGCCTGGGGCTGCGGTCCGGGCTGGCATCCCAATCCCTGGGGACGCTGCGTGCCCAATCGTGTGGTGGTCTACCCTCGTTACATCTATCGGCATGGCCCGGCCTTCTACGCCTGGCATCGGCACCATGTCTGGCACCGCCGGCATCACTGGTAGGATGCGCGTCGGGGGTCGGCCACTCCGTGCCGGCCTCCTCCCCCTGTTGACTATGCACGAAACGGCTCGAACGAGCCTCATGCGCCAGGCGCTTGAGGCTCAGGCGATGGAGAGCTGACTTGACTGTCCCGGCCTCCAATTCCCTGCCGCCAGATCCGGTACTCGTCGCATTCAACCGCTTCGGGCTTGGTGCAAGGCCCGGCGACCGCGAGATGCTGGCCGGCGACCCGCGCGGCTATCTCAGGGCGGAACTGCGGCAAGCCGACATCGCCATGATCTCGCTCGACGATCCGGCCTATGCCGGCTTGCTGGGCAGCACGCCGGCCATCCAGGCCAGCATGGCGGCAAATTTCCAGCTCCAGCGCGAGCGCACGGCGGCAGCGCAGCCAGCGACGGCGAGCGCCCAAGCTGTGCCCGCACAGGCCCTGCCCGCCCAGATCACGCCAGCCCACCCCGCGCTTGCGCCTGCGCCCACCGACAGACCCGTCGTGCCGCAGGTCGAGGCGACGTTGTTCCGAGCGGAAGCACAGGCGCGCTTCGACAAGGCCGTTCGGGCGAAGGCCGGCTTCGTCGAACGGCTCGTCTGTTTCTGGTCGAACCATTTCTGTGTTTCGGTGGCGAAAGACATCCTCATTGAAGCCAGCGCCGGCGCCTTCGAGCGGGAGGCCATCCGCCCCTTCGTGCTCGGCCGCTTTGCCGACATGCTGCTGGCGGTGGAGCATCATCCGGCGATGCTGCTCAATCTCGACAACCAGCAGTCGGTCGGGCCGGACTCTCGGGCGGGCAGCAACCGCAAGCGCGGGCTCAATGAAAACCTCGCCCGTGAAATCTTGGAACTGCACACGCTCGGCGTCGGCAGCGGCTACAGCCAGGCCGATGTCACCAGTTTCGCACGCATCCTCACAGGCTGGACGATGGCCGGGCGCGACGGGCGGCTGGGCGAGCCCGGCAATTTTGTCTTCAACGCAAACGCACATGAGCCGGGGGATGCGGTGCTGCTCGGCAAGACCTATCCTGCCGGCGGCATGGGACAGGCGGAGGCCGCGCTCAACGATATCGCCCGCCACCCGGCAACGGCCTTGCATATCGCCACCAAGGTGGCCCGCCATTTCATCGCCGACACGCCGCCGCCGTCTGCAATCGCCCGCCTCGCCAAGGTCTTCGCCAAGACCGACGGCAATCTGCGGGCGCTGGCCGCCGCCCTCATCGCCATCCCGGAGGCGTGGTCGACGCCATTGGCGAAGATGCGTTCGCCCTTCGACTATGTCGTCGCCATCCGCAGGGCGACCGGCCCCGGTCCGGCCAAAGATCCCGGCCAGTCGCTCGGCTGGCTCAACGCGCTGGGCGAGCCGCTGTGGCAACCGCCAGGACCGAACGGCTTTCCCGACGGGGCCGACGGCTGGGCATCGGCGGAGGGCATGAAGATCCGCCTCGACATCGCCTGGCAGGCAGCGCGGCAGGCTCGGGATATCGGCAATCCCAACGACATGCTCGATGTGCTGATCGGCCCTGCCGCCTCACCGGAGACGAGGCAAGCGATCGCAAGGGCCGAATCCAAGCAGCAAGGGCTGGCGCTGTTGCTGATGGCTCCCGAATTCCAGCGCAGATAGTTCCAGCGAAGATCGCTGCCGTGGAGGCGAAATCATGAGCCTGCTGTGCGAAACACCGGATCCCTCCCGCCGCGCGATATTGATGACCGGCGGCGCATTGTTTGCCTGGGCCTACATGCCCCGCTTTGCCCGCGCCGCCGACAATCGCGATCCGCGCCTGATCGTCATCGTGCTGCGCGGCGCACTTGACGGGCTCTCGGCGGTCGGTCCGGTCGGCGATCCCGACTATGCCGGCCTGCATGGCGACATCGCCCTGTCGCTGGCAGGCCCGCATGCGGCGCTGCCGCTCGACGGCTTCTTCGCGCTCAATCCGGCGATGCCGGTGTTTGCGCGGCTGTATGGGAATAACCAGGCGGCGGTCGTGCATGCGGCCGCGACCGGCTATCGCGAGCGCTCGCATTTCGATGGCCAGGATGTGCTGGAAAGCGGCTTTGCAGGCCCCGGCCATGTCACGACCGGCTGGCTCAATCGAGCGCTGGAAAACCTGCCAGAAGGCGACCGCGTGGCAACGCTTGGCGGTCTGGCCGTCGGGCCGTCGACACCACTGGTGATCCGTGGGGCGGCGCCGGTGCTTGGCTGGGCGCCTCTATCGCTGCCGACGCCCGCCGACGGGCTCGCGTCGCGCGTTCTCGATCTCTACCAGCACCGCGACCCGGTTCTCGCGGTGGCGCTGCAAAAGGGGCTCGACGCCGACCGGATGGCCGTGGACGACAAGATGGGCAAGACAATGAAGCCGAAGGGCGGCCTCGACAGTGCGGCGGGGATGCGGCAAGCGGCACAAGGCGCCGCCAGGCTGATCGCGGCCGATGACGGACCGCGCGTTGCGGCCCTGGCCTTCGATGGCTGGGACACGCATGTCAATGAAGGCGGTGCGACCGGCCGGCTCGCCACCTTGCTCGGCGGCCTCGACGGCGTCTTCGAGGAATTCGAGAAGGGCTTGGGCGAGCGCTGGAAGGACACGGCGATCGTCACCATCACCGAATTTGGGCGCACGGCGCACGTCAACGGCACCGTCGGCACCGATCACGGCACCGGCACCGTTGTGCTGCTGGCCGGCGGCGCGATCAAGGGCGGCCGCGTCATCGCCGACTGGCCGGGGTTGAAGCCGGCTCAGCTTTACGAACAACGCGATCTCGCGCCGACCAGTGATGTCAGGGCAGTGCTGAAAGGGTTGCTTGCCGATCAGTTCGGCCTTTCCGCCGCGGTCCTCGGCGACAAGGTGTTTCCCGATTCCGCTGCAGTGAAGCCGATGCGAGGGCTCGTCGCCTGAAGTAGCCTTGCTTCAGAGCGACGCCACGGTCTTCAGCGCGCCGTCGAGCATGTCGCCCTTCTCGTCCTTCAGTGCCGCCTCGCGCAGGCGGCGGATCCAGTCGGCGGCATCCGGACGGCCCTTGACCAGATCGAGCGCCGACAGCACCCGGTCGAACTTCGACTGGGCGCGGACGTGGGTGTCGCTGTAGCCCTTGATCAGCCGGCGGCAGTTGAGGATTTCGACGGCCAGCGCGTAGTCCGCCGGCACGTAGCCGAGTGCCAATGCGTACCAGCGCTCGAGATGCTTGGTCTCCACCTGGTGACGCAGCAGGCGGCGGCGCCAGCGGCGCAGGCCACCGATGAACCACAGTGCGGCAAAGCCGGCGAAACTGTCGGTGCGGATGCGACGGCCATGGTTGATGCGGCGGTCGAGAAAGGCGGCGAGCTTCGGCCGGCTCTCGATGTAGCTGCCTAAGTTTGCCGGCAAATTACCGCAGAACTCCTCGATGCGCGGATGGAAATATTCGGTCACCTGGAGGATCGAACCGTCCTTGACGCCGACCTCGCGGCGCACCCGCCGGTCGCGCGTCGAGCGCGTCTTGAGATCAGCGACACGGATCATGTCGTCGTAGCACATGGCGTTGGCGAGATGCTTCGCAGCAGCGACCGACAAGTCATATCCGCGATCCGGCCCGTCCAGCGCGATGGCCTTGTCCAGCCGGTCGAGATATTCGCCCCCATAGGCGATGTCTTGATAGTCGACGACCTTTCTCAGCCCCCTGAACGCCATGTCGCGCACCGCCTCGGGCATCACATCGATGCGGACAGTCAGCGCCTGCCAGCCTTGCAGCAGGCTTTGCGGGCCACTCACCTGCCCTACGCCCAGCGCAGATCCGACAGCCGCCGGCTCTGCCATCTTTGGCGTCAGTGCCGCCGTGCCGCGCGCGCGATCAAACGCAGCACCGAAGGCGGCGAGGCTGGCCTTGACGCCGCGGCCACCGGCACCGATCGCCTGCTCGTAGCTTTCGCGCGTGAACGGCAGCGCGTCGGACCCGGCCAACGCGCCAAGCAGGCTGGCCGAGATCATCGAGCCGTTGTCGGCGGCGATCTTCTCCATGTCGAAAGCGATGAAGCGCTTCGATGCGGCTTCCGCCGTTGCATGCACTTTCGAGGAGGACGCCCRGCCGTCGCCCGGTTCGATCTTTTCCGACACGGCGGCGATGCGGTGCGACGAGACGATCAGCGTCGTCCGCTCTGGCGTGACGAAGCCGCGGATGATGGCGCGGCCGGCTTCCATCAGTTCCGCCGCGATCAATATGTCGACGTCGCCTTGCGAGGGCGACAGCGCGAAGACCGGCAAGCGGCCGGTGTCGCGGGCCATCTCGACATAGTAGATGGTGGCGCCGGTGCGCTGGGCGACGCCGGCGACCGAGGTCGATTGCGCGACGTAGCCATTGCGCTCGGCGACGTCGGTGATCCAGTCGGCCAGCACGCCGCCACCCTGGCCGCCGACCGCCAGCACGGCAAGCTTGATGACGCGCTCGTCGTCGTGAGCGCCGGCTCGGGGGGGAAATGGCGGGACAGCGTCAAGCATCGGCGAAGGTCAGGCGCCGGCTTTCGCGGCGGCGCTGCAACAGGCTGATGGTGGCGCGCCGCGCCGCTTCGAGGAAGCGGTCCCAGCGGCCCGGATTGTGCACGACATCGGCGCGGTAGAAGGAGGGGCACAGCACCGCCGCATCGGCGACCTCGCCGCAATTGCCGCAACCGACGCAGCTCTGGTCGATATGGGCCACCGGATCGTCGCGCAGCGGATCGTCGAGCGACTTCACCGACAGCGACGGGCAACCGGACAGCCGCATGCAGGCATGGTCACCGGTGCAGATGTCTTCGTCGATACCGAACTTCGGCTTCACCACGCGCTCGCCACCCTTGATCGCCTTGTCGACAAGGGGCTTTTCGCGGCGCTGCCGGTTGAGCATGCATTCGGACGAGGCGACGATGACCTTCGGCCCCTTCTCCTCCGTCGTCAGCGCCTCGCGCAGCGTGTCCTGCATTTTGGTCACGTCGTAGGTGCGGTCGATGTGGCGCAACCATTTGACACCCATGCCTTTCACCGCCTCGGTGATCGGATGCTTGGTCGACTTGGTCTTGTTGCCCGCGCGCGACGACAGAATATCCTGCCCTCCGGTCGCGGCCGAATAGAAATTGTCGACGATGACGATGACGCCATCGTTCTTGTTGAACACGGCATTGCCGATCGAGGAGGTCAGGCCGTTGTGCCAGAAGCCGCCGTCGCCGACGAAGGAGATCGAGCGGCGCTTGGCGTCGGGCGAATTGAAGGCCGAGGCCGAGGCCGGCCCCAGCCCATAGCCCATGGTGGTGGCGCCGAGCTCGAATGGCGGCATGATTGAGAACAGGTGGCAGCCGATGTCGGAAGCGATGTGGTGCTTGCCGAGTTCCTGCTCGACCAGCTTGGTGGCGGCAAAGATCGGTCGTTCCGGGCAGCCGATGCAGAAGCCCGGCGGACGACCCGGTACGACGTTGATCAGGTCGGCGGTATCGACGCCGTCGCCGACCTTGTTGGGCGCGCGCACCTCGCCCGGCAACAGATGCGGCGCCTCGGCACGCAGGAAGGCGCCGATGCCGTCAAGCATGACCTGGCCGGTGTATTCTCCGGCCATCGGCAGATGCTCCTTGCCGACCAGCCTGGTACCGCGCCCGGCCTTGTGCAACATCGCCGCAAAGGCCTGCTCGATGTAGTTGGGCTGGCCTTCCTCGACGACCAGCACGGACTGCTTGCCCTCGCAGAAGGACAGGAACTCGTCGTCGATCAGCGGATAGACGGCATTGAGCACGTAGAGCGGCACATCGGTATCGCCATAGGTGTCGGCGAGGCCGAGACGCTGCAGCGCGCGGATGACCGAATTGTACATGCCGCCCTGCATGACGATGCCGACCGAGCCGTGGTCCGAGCCGAACATCTCGTTGATCTTGTTCTTGCGGATGAAATCCGCCGCCGCCGGCCAGCGCTTCTGCACCTTCTCCTTCTCGTGCAGGAAGGAGGCGGGCGGCAGCACGATGCGGCCGGTGTCGCGGCGTGGCGCGTCGAGCGCATCGGCCACCGTCATCGGCGGTCGCTTGTTGTCCTTGGCGATGAAATGGCCGTGCACGTGGCAGCAGCGGATGCGGACCTGCAGCATGACCGGCGTGTTGGAAATCTCCGACAACTCGAAACCGTCCTCCACCGCCTTGACGATCGACGGCAAATTGGGGCGCGGGTCGAGCAGCCAGACCTGGCTCTTCATGGCGAAGGCATGGCTGCGCTCCTGCATGATCGAGGAGCCCTCGCCGTAGTCCTCGCCGACAATGATCAGCGCACCGCCGGTGACGCCGCCGGACGCCAGATTGGCGAGCGCATCGGAGGCGACATTGGTGCCGACGGTCGACTTGAAGGTCGCCGCCCCGCGGATCGGGTAATGCACCGATGCGGCCAGCATGGCGGTGGCGGTGGCTTCCGAAGCGCTAGCTTCGAAATG
This sequence comes from Mesorhizobium sp. P5_C1, assembly GCF_054049815.1. Classification (NCBI taxonomy): domain Bacteria; kingdom Pseudomonadati; phylum Pseudomonadota; class Alphaproteobacteria; order Hyphomicrobiales; family Phyllobacteriaceae; genus Mesorhizobium; species Mesorhizobium sp. P5_C1. Next base: position 9,278 of record NZ_JBFULQ010000021.1, read on the forward strand.
CACGCCGAGCTCGCCCAGAATGTCCTGCGCGTCGGCCAGCACGTCCATAAGATGGCTGATCGGCGCGCCCTGATAGCCGCCGACATAGCCGACGCCGCATTGCAGCAGCGCCTTGGTGATGGCGAGAATGCCTTCGCCGGCAAATTCCTCGCCGGCGCCGAGCCGCAGCTTTTCGACTTCCTTGGCAAAAGACCGTTCGGCCATTTCTTTCTCCCTTCCGTTACCGCCGGCGTCGGCGGCGCGTAGGTCTAGATGTCGTGCTTGCGAATGTTTTTGAGCATCTTCAAAAGTGTGGTGATGAGCGCTGAATATTCGGCGTCGTCGATATCGTCGAACATCGCCTCGAACGCGTCATGCATGGCCGGCCAGGCGCGGGTGAACTCGGCGCGGCCATCGTCGGTCAGGAAGACATGGCGGATGCGGCTGTCGGTGACCCCTTGCTCGCGCCGCACCAGGCCCTGGCCCTCCAGAGTGTCGAGCGTCCGGCTCAAGGTCGACTGCTCGATCACCGTATAGACCGAGAGGTCGTTGACGGTGATGCCGTCGGTGACCGACAGCACGGCCAGCGTGCGGACCTGCGGAATGGTCAGCCCCTGTTTGCGGAAATCGTCGCGCAAAGTGGCGTTGTAACGGCCCATGATGCGGTTCATCAAATAGGGCGCGAATTGCTGCAGGCCGATCTGCCCCAAGGTGGAAATGCGCTGGCGCTTTTCCGCGACCTTCTGTTCCATCATAGCCTCCCCGCCAGGAGAAAGCCGGAGCCGCCGCCGAGGCCGGCACCCGGATGGGTCGAGGCGCCGATATGGTGGAGGCCCTTGATGCCGGTCTGATGGTTGCGGCTGGTCTTGAACGGCCGCCACAGGAACGACTGGTCGATGGTCGACGAGCCGCCATAGGGATCGCCGCCAACCAGATTAATGTTCATTGTTTCGAGATCGGCTGGCGAATAGGCGCGGCGCGCGATGACGCTGTCCTTGAAGCCCTCGATATGGCTGGCGAGGATGGCCTCGACGCGGTCGGCATAGGCTTCGCGCAGCGTCTCGGTCCATTGGCCATCGGCCGGTGTACCCAGCTTGCCGGCGGCGTCGCCCTTGATGTGCCGCGGTGCCTCGGGCAGTTGCAGCCACAGGATCGCCTTCCCCGGTGGGCAGCGTGAGGGATCGAGCGCATGCGGCTGGCCGACGCAGATGGTCGGAACCTCCGGCAGCATGCCGCGCGCCGCCTCGTTGCAGGCTTTCGACACGCCATCCAGTCCCGGCGTCAGGTGCAGCAATGCGACCTTGTCCAGGCCTTCGCCGCGCCATGCCGGCGGCTTGTCCAGGGCGTAGTGGATCTGGAAATTGCCTTTGCCGTAGCGGTACTTCCGCGTCGCCTCGGCATCGTCCTTTGGGGCATCGGTGCCGAGCAGCCGGCCATAGAGTTGCGTCGGCGTGACCGAGCAGATGACGCTCTTCTTCGCATTGACCGTTTCGCCCGAGGCCAGCCGCACGCCGGTGGCGCGACCTCCAGTCAGGATGATGGAGGTAACGTCCGCTTCGGTGGAGATGACACCACCGCGCTCGGTGATGAGCGCCTCGAAGGCTGACAGCAGGTTCTTCGCGCCGCCCTTGACGATCGGCGCGCCGGCCGCCTCCAGCGCAAAGGCGATGACCTTGGCGATCTGGCCGGAGAAAGCATCTTCCGGTCCGAGCCCGGCATGCAGCACCCAGGGTGCCCACAGCGCGCGGATGGTTTCCGACTGGTAGGTGCTTTCGAGCCAGTTGCGCGCCGGCACCAGCGCTTCGCCGAGAAAGGCGGCAAGGCCACGCGGCCCGCGCCGCCAGCCGTCGCCAGCCAAAAGCTTCGCCGTTGGGTAGGACCACAGGCTGCCGCCGAGCAGGCCGAACAGCAGGCCGGCATTGCGTTCGATGCCACCGACATCGTCTGCATGCCGGTCGCCATCGCCCGCGGCGATGGCATTGAGCGCCGCGATGTTGGCGGCGCGGTCGGTGCTGAGCACGGCACGGCTGCCGTCCGGTCGCAGCACGCCGGTCGGCGTGCCGGTGTGGCAGAACTCCAGCCCGTGCCGGGCGAGGTCGGCGCCCAGCGCCGCAAAGGCCGGTGAGGTGATGAACAGCACGAAGGTCGTCGCCATCACATCATGGATGAAGCCGGGCGCGGTGATCTCCTCGGTGCGCATGCAGCCGCCAATGCGGTCGTTGCGCTCGAGGACGAGCACCTTCGCGCCCTTGCCGCCAAGCATCGCCGCGCAGACCAGCGCGTTGATGCCGCTGCCTACGATGATGTGATCCGGCTGGCTCACGTCAAAACGCTTTCGCTTAGCCCTTCGGAACAAGCGCCAGCGCGCGGATCGGGCTGCCGGTGCCATGTTCGATCTTGAGCGGCGCCGCGATCAGGATCGCACCCTTCGGCGGCAACTGGTCGAGGTTGCAGAGGCTGGCAAGCCCATAACGGTTGGCCTTGTGTATCAGCGTATGCGCCGGGAATGGTGGCTCCATGCCACCGGCCTTGCCGGCGTCGGTGCCGATCGTCTCGCTGCCCCAGCCCTTGATGTCCTTGCTGATCAGGAACTGGATGGTTTCCGCCGTCGGACCCGGCGTATGCGGGCCGGTCTCGTTGGCGTTGAGGAACTCGGCTTCGGAGCCATTGCGCTTGTACCAGTCGGTGCGCATCACCACCCATTCGCCGGCATTGATCGCGCCATGCTTGGCTTCCCATGCCTTGACGTGGTCGACAGTGAGCAGGAAATCGTGGTCGGCGGCGGCTTCCTTCGAGCAGTCGATGACATTGACCGGGCCGACGAAGTTCTGTGCCGGAATGGTGTCGGTGGCGCCGTCTGGATAATCCTTGCCGGTGATCCAATGCTGCGGCGCATCGAAATGCGTGCCCGAATGTTCGCCGAGCTTCAGCCAGTTCCACGCCCACCACGGGCCGTTCTTGTCATAGCGGGAGATGTTATGGATTTCGACCTTCGGTGTGTCGACGGCGAGTTCCGGCGGCAGCTTGATCAACGGCGTATCGGGCCCGAGCGGCGCCGACAGGTCGACCACCTTGATGGCGCCTGAAAGAAGCTGGCCGGCGACTTCGCCGAGGAGTTTTTGGGTGTCCATGGTCTCTGTTCCCTCTTTCGTGATGATGATCAAGGCTCGTCTCGGCCCTTAATATCCTACTAGACGAAAACATATGCATCTGCAATTATCTTTAAGCATAAAGGAAATGGGAACGGGGCGTGAGCGAGTTCGACGCCATCTTTGTCGGAGCCGGCCACAACAGTCTGGCATGCGCCGCGCATTTGGCGGTCAAAGGCTGGAAAACCGGGATTTTCGAGCGCAGTGCAACAATCGGCGGCGCCGTCCAGACCCGCGAATTCACCTTTCCCGGCTTCCGCCACGATTTCGGCGCGATGAATTTGAGCTTGTTTGCCGGCTCGGCCTTCCATCGAAAATATGCAAATGAATTGAACCGCCAAGGACTGGAGTTCGCGCCGGTCGCCGACTGTTTCGCCAGCGCCTTCCCTGACGGACGCTGGTTCGGCGTCAGTAACGACCTGGAAAAGACCGCGTCGCGCATGGCCGCCTTTTCAGCCGCGGATGCTGCAACATGGCGCAGGCTGGTCGCCGCCTTCCCGGCGGAGGCCGAGCATCTGTTCCGGCTGCTGGGATCGCCGATGAGCGCCCGCGCGCTTGCCGGCACGGCATGGAACCTGTGGCGCAAGAAGGGCATGTCCGGTGCGCTCGATACCGGCCGGCTGTTGCTGTCTTCACCTCGCGCGTGGCTGGAGGAAAATTTCGAGTCGCCTTATGTGCGGGCGACGCTCGCCACCTGGGGCATGCATCTCGACTTCGCGCCCGACATCGCCGGCGGTGCGGTGTTCCCCTATCTGGAATCGATGGCCAACCAGAGTTTCGGCATGGTGCTGGGCAAGGGCGGGGCAGATACCATCATCCGGGCATTGTCCGGCATGGTCACGTCTACCGGCGGCACAATCGTCACCGGTGCCGAGGTGGCGGAGATCACGGTTTCCGCGGGCAAGGCGACCGGCGTGCGGCTCGCGTCCGGCGAGACGCATACCGCGACCAAGGCAGTCATCGCCGGCGTGGCGCCAAGCGCGCTGACCGGCAAGCTGCTGCCCAACGGTTCGGGTGACGCCGGCTTCGACACGGCGATGAAAGAGTTTCGCCACGCACCCGGCACAATGATGATCCATCTGGCGCTCGACGACCTGCCGGACTGGCGCGCCGGCGCCGAGTTGCGGCAGTTTGCCTATGTGCATCTGTCTCCCTCGCTCGACGCCATGTCGCGCACCTATCAGCAGGCGATGGCAGGCATGCTGCCGGACGAACCTGTGCTGGTCGTCGGCCAGCCGACGGCGATCGACCCGACACGAGCGCCCGCGGGCAAACACGTGCTGTGGGTGCAGGTGCGCATGCTGCCCGCCGAAATCCTGGGAGATGCGGCCGGCAAGATCGCACCCGCGCATTGGGACAAGGTCAAGGACAACTACGCCGAGCGCGTTCTCGACATCATCGAGAGCTACGCGCCCGGCCTGCGCAACAAGATCCTTGGCCGGGCGGTGTTTTCACCCATCGACCTGGAGCGCGAGAACCCGAACCTCGTCGGCGGCGACCAGGTCTGCGGCAGCCACCATCTGGCGCAGAATTTCCTGTTCCGTCCGGCGCGCGGTTTTGCGGGCTGGAACACGCCAGTGGCGCATCTGCATCTCACGGGGGCCGCGACATGGCCAGGCGCAGGTACCGGTGCCGCCTCAGGCTACATGCTCGCGCAACAACTTGGCGGGAGGTAGGAGCCTAGGATTTTCTGGGTGAAGAAGGGCAAGGCGCTGCTGCCCAAGGAGCCTGAAACGATGAACTGAGATCGCCGCGCAAAGACAATAAACCAACAAGGGGAACGACCATGACAATCAACAGACGCGAATTGCTCGGATACAGTGCCGCGGCACTCGGGGCGGCCGCTATCGGCCTGCCGCAGATCGCTAAGGCCGCTGCCGGCGACCTGACCATCGCCTATAACGTCAACCTGCCGTCCTGGGATCCGACGACCGGACCTTCGGCCGTCAACCCGACGATCCAGGGCCTCTACCAGTCGGTGTTCGACCAGTACATCCCGCAAAAGCCGGACCTTTCCTTTGCGCCGGGCCTGCTCACCGAATGGGGCTGGAACGACGACCGCACGAAGATCATGATGACGGTGCGCGAAGGCGTGACCTGGCATGACGGCTCGCCGTTCACGGCCGAGGACGTGGTCTGGTCGCTGCAGCGGGCGGGTGACGAAAAGACCGGCAACCCGATCCAGTTCGTCTGGAAGAACGTCAACAATTTCAAGATCGACGGCAACAAGATCACCGGCGATGTCGTGCAGTTCGACCCGGTGTATTTCAAATGGATGTCGTTCCTGACCGGCTACATCATGCCCAAGGCCTATTACGAGAAAGTGGGTGCGGAAGGTTTCGAGAAGGCGCCGATCGGCACCGGCCCCTACATGGTGGAAAAATTCGAGCGCAACGCCTTCCTGCGGCTGAAAGCCAATCCGAACTACTGGGGCGGCAAGCCGGCCTTCGAGAATGTGACGATCAAGTTCGTTGCCGATGCGGCAAGCCGGGTCGCCGAAGTCGAGTCCGGCTCCTCGCAGGTGACGCTCGAAATCCCTTATGAGGAATACGACCGGCTGATCGCCAAGGACGGGCTTGCCGGCTCGTGCAAGAACGTCTCCGACATCGGCATGATCTTCTTCAACGACATCGAAGCGATGCTGGACAAGAACGTCCGCCAGGCAGCTGTGATGTCGATCGACAAGAAGCTGCTGGTCGACCGCCTGCTGCGCGGCTACGGCCAGCCGATCGACACGCTGGAGACGCCGGAATACACGGCTTACGATGCGTCGATCAAGGTCGAGCACAATCCGGAAAAGGCCAAGGAACTGCTCGCTGCTTCCGGCTATTCGCCGGAAAAGCCGGTCAAGTTCACGATACAGACAACCAAGGGCTTCAAGCCCAAGGACTATGAGATGATCCAGGCGATCGTCGGCATGTGGCGCAAGGTCGGCATCGAGGCGACGATCGAGGTCTACGAGATCGCCAAGCACTACGAGCTGCGCGCCGCCGACAAGCTGGCGCCGGCCGCCTTCTACAATTGGGGCAATGCCATCGGCGATCCGACCACCTCGACCGGTTTTGCCATGTATGGCCCGAGCCCGCATTCGGTGTGGGACAGCCAGGACCTGATCGACATGATCAACCCGCTATGGGGCGAGAAGGACGAGGCCAAGCGTATTGCTGGCTGGAAGGCGGTCGACAAATACATCGCCGAGCAGGCCTATGTGCTGCCGCTGATGCAGTATGCGCAGCCGATCGTGCATGCCAAGGGCGTCAATGTCGTGCAGCACGTGTCCGGCGCGTTGCTGCCTGCCCTGATGACCCCAGCCTGATATCGGCCTGGGATTGCCGCGCGCCGTCCATCGAGACGGCGCGCATTTCCTATCCGGCATACGAGCCAGCGGGCTCCTGCAAAGATCTACATGCTTCTGCAAAGATTCCTGATCCGTGGTCTGACGATGCTGGTGACGCTGTTCGGCGTTGCCGTCGTCGTCTTTGTCGTGATCCGCGTTGCTCCGGGCGATCCGATCGCGATGATGCTGTCGCCCGGCGCCACGGACGCCGACATCGCCCGGCTGCGCGCACTCTACGGGCTCGACAAGACCATCGTGCAGCAGTTCTTCATCTGGCTGTCCGGCGTTGTCAGGGGCGATTTCGGCACCTCGATCTCGCTGCGGCAGGATGTTCTCAGTCTTGTCTTCAATCGGCTGCCGGCGACGCTGGAACTCGCCATCATTGCCCTTCTGATGGCGGTGACGATCGGAGGCACGACCGCGATCCTCGGTGCGCGCGAACGCGGCACGGCGGTCGAGGCCGGCATCGATATCGCCAGCGGTGCAGCGCTTTCCATTCCCGACTTCCTGTGGGGCTTGGTGCTGATCTTACTGTTCGGCGTGCTGGTGCCGATCTTCGACATTTCCGGCCGGGTGTCACCGCAGCTCGACCTGCCCTTCGTCACACAGTTTTATCTGGCCGAGAGCATCCTGAGACTCCGCTTCGATCTCACCTGGGACCTCCTCAAACACATGCTGATGCCGGCGGTTGCGCTGGCACTGCCGCTGGCGGCGATCATTTCGCAGCTGTTGAAACAGTCGCTGAAGGAAGTGCTCGACCTCGACTATGTCGTGCTGGCGCGGGTGAAAGGGTTTTCGGAAACGCAGGTCATCCTGCGCGAAGCGCTGAAGAACGCCGCGCTGCCGACACTGACGCTTGTCGGCGTGCAGTTCACCTTCCTGATCGGCGGCACGGTCATCGTCGAACGGCTGTTTTCCTATGAAGGCCTCGGCAACATGGCTATCGATGCTGTCATCAACCGCGACCTGCCGCTGATCCAAGGCATCGTGCTGGTGTTCGCGCTGCTGTTCGTATTGATCAACCTCACCGTCGACATGATGTATGCATTGCTCAATCCGAGGCTGCGCCATGGATGAGGGCCGCACTCCGAGGCGCGGCGTGTCACCCCGCTTGTGGCTGGCCGGCGGCTGGCTGCTGCTGGCGCTGCTGGCCGCGATCTTCGCGCCGCTGGTCGCGCCGCAGGATCCGCTGGCGCAGGATTTGATGCTGGAACGGCTGCCGCCGTTCTGGATGAGCGGCGCAGAGCCCGGCTATTGGCTCGGTACCGACAGCCTCGGCCGCGATCTGTTGTCCCGGCTGATCTTCGGCGGCCGTATCGCCTTCATCGTCGCCTTCGCCGCCGCCATCGCCACGTGCCTGGTCGGCTCGACGCTCGGGCTGATATCGGGCTATTTCGGCGGCTGGGCCGACCGCATCATCTCGCGCATCGTCGACGTCTGGATGGCCTTCCCGCCGGTGCTGTTCGCCATCCTGCTGGTCGCCGTGCTCGGCACCGGGCTCAGCTCCGTCATCATCGCCATCGCCGTCATCGACTGGACGCGTTTCTGCCGGGTGATCCGGGCCGAGACGATGGGCCAGTCGCGCATGGACTATGTCGAGAATGCCCGCATCGCCGGCTATGGCCGCATCGGCATCATGCTGCGCGAAGTGCTGCCAAATGTAGTGCCGTCGATCGTGGCGCTGCTCTCGCTGGAAATGGGTATCGCCGCCATCGTCGAGGCGATCCTCTCCTTCGTCAATCTGTCGATCTCGACCGACGATCCGACCTGGGGCGGTATCATCGCCGAGGGCCGGATTTCCATCCATCAGGCCTGGTGGGTGCTGGTGTTTCCGCTGATCACGCTGATCCTGACGGTGCTGTCGTTCAGCCAGTTCGGCGAGGCGTTGAAGACGCGTTTCGACCCGGTGTTGCGATGAGCGCTTGCCTCGACATCAGGGACTTGAGCGCCGTGCTGGCGAACGGCCAGCGCGTGCTGCGCTCGGTGTCGCTCTCCGTGCAACCGGGAGAGGTCCGCGCGCTGGTTGGCGAGAGCGGCGCCGGCAAGACGATGATCGGCAAGGCGGTGCTTGGCGTCTTGCCGTCGAGCGTGCGCATTGTCGAGGGCGACATGCTGCTTGAAGGCGAAGATCTCGGCAGGTTGGAGCCAAAGGCAAGGCGCACGCTGATCGGTGCACGCACGGCGCTGATCCCGCAGGACCCGCTGACCGCGCTCAACCCGTCACGCCGCATCGGTTCTCAGATGACCGACCGGCTGGTGCGCATCCTGGGCTGGAGCGGCGAGAGGGCCGATACCCGAATTCGCCAATTGCTCGACGAGGTGCAGATCCGCGACCCCGATCGCGTGCTGAAGAGCTACCCGCACGAGCTTTCCGGCGGGATGCGCCAGCGCGTGCTGATCGCCGCCGCCTTCGCTGCCGAACCACGGCTGATCGTCGCCGACGAGCCGACCACTGCACTCGACGTCACCGTGCAGAAGCAGATCCTGCGGCTGATCGCGCAGTTGCAGCGCGACCACGGCACGGCGATCCTGTTCGTCACCCATGATCTCGGCGTCGTCGCCAAGATCAGCCAGAAAGTGTCGGTGCTCTATGCCGGCAAGGTGGTCGAAGAGGCCGACACTGCTGCCCTCTTCGCCAGCCCGCAACACTCCTACACGCGGGCGCTGATGGCCGCGACACCGCGCTACACCGATCCGTTCGCCTCGCTGAAGCCGGTGGACGAGGCGGTCCTGGCCGGGCTTGCCGCCGAGATCACCGCCGCCGACCAGGCCTGGAGGCGGCCCCATGGCTGAGCCGCTGTTCAAGGTGCGCGGGCTGAAGGTCGCGCTGCCCGACATGACACGCAAGCCGCTGATCGGCCGTGCGCCGCTGGCCGAGATCTTGAAAGGCCTGGACTTCGACCTGCCCAGGGGCTCGGTGACCGGCATTGTCGGCGAATCCGGATCGGGCAAGTCGACCCTCGGCCGCGCCCTGGTGCGCCTGCTGGAACCCAGCGCCGGCAGCATCAACTTCGACGGCCGCGACATCACCCATCTACCGGAAGCGGAGCTCAGGCCATTGCGCCGCAACCTGCAGATGATCTTCCAGGATCCGATGTCGTCGCTCAACCCGCGCCGCACCATCGCCAGCATCATCGCCGCACCACTGAAGCAGAATGGGCTTGGCGACAATCTGAAGGCGCGCGTCGCCGAAGCCTTGCTGCGCGTCGGCCTGCCGCAAAGCTTCGCCAGCCGCTACCGCCACGAACTGTCGGGCGGCCAGCGCCAGCGCGTCGGCATTGCGCGCGCGCTGGCGCTGTCGCCGAAATTCGTGCTCGCCGACGAGATCGTCTCCGGCCTCGACGTCTCGACCCAGGCGCAGATCCTCACCCTTCTGGAAAAGCTTGCGGCCGAGATGGGCCTGACCGTCGCCTTCATCAGCCACGATCTGTCTGTCATTCGGCGGCTGTGCCGGCAAGTGATCGTCATGCGCGAAGGTGTCATCGTGGAAGCCAGCGCCACCGATGCCCTGTTCGAAAACCCCCGGCAAAGCTACACGCGCGACCTGATAGCAGCCATTCCGCTGCCCGAAATCGATGCCGGCTGGCTGGATATTTCTTCCGCCGCCAAGGCGACATGAACGCATACGCACGCCGAAAAGCGGGCCTCGGATGTGCGACGGGCAAATGACCAGGCCCCGCCAGGAGGAGGACTGACATGAAGACGATACTTCGAAACGCCGCGCTCGCCGCCGCTATCCTTGGCAGCGCCGGCATTGCCACCGCCAGCTCGATCCCCGGCATGCGCGGCCATGATCACACCGGCATCACCGTTCCCGACATGAAGCAGGCGGTCGACTTCTTCACCGAAGTCGTCGGCTGCAAGAAGGCGATGTCGTTCGGTCCGTTCGCCGACGACAAGGGCACCTTCATGCAGGATGTGCTGGGCGTCGACAAGAAGGCGGTGATCGAGCAGATCACCATGGTTCGCTGCGGCAGCGGATCGAACATCGAACTGTTCAAATACACCGCGCCCGACCAGAAGGATCTGACACCGAAGAACAGCGACATAGGCGGCTTCCACATCGCCTTCTATGTCGATGACGTCGCCGCCGCCAAAGCCTATCTCGACGCCAAGGGCGTCAAGACGCGCATGGGGCCGATACCGGTTTCCGAAGGGCCGGCCGCCGGCCAGACCATTCTCTATTTCCAGGCGCCGTGGGGTCTGCAACTGGAAGCGATCAGCTACCCCTCGGGGATGGCTTACGAGAAAGGCGCCGAGACCGTGCTGTGGAGCCCGAAGAACCCGGAAAAATGATTGGAAGGCGCGCTTGCGCCACGTCACGCAAGCGCGCCTCCGTGATATCCAGATAATCATTTCGATATGAAACTTTAAGCTTGAAATAATTTGTCGCCGGCGCGATACTGGGGCCAGCAAGCGAAGAGGAGATCGCACAGATGAAGGTTGCGGTTCTCGGCGGCGGACCAGCCGGCCTCTACTTTGCCATCTCGATGAAGCTCAGGGACGCCACGCACGAGGTGACGGTGTTCGAGCGCAACCGCGCCGACGACACATTCGGGTGGGGCGTCGTGCTGTCGGCCGAGACGCTCAACAATTTGTCGAAGAACGATCCGGTCAGCGCCGTCTGGATCAAGAAGCATTTTGCCTACTGGGACGATATCGCCGTCATCCATGACGGTGTGCGCACGGTTTCGACCGGCCATGGATTCTGCGGCATCGGCCGCAAGCGGCTGCTGGTCCTGCTGCAGCGGCGCGCGCGCGAACTCGGCGTCAAGCTGATGTTCGAGACCGACATCGCCGATCCGCGGCCCTATATGGAGACGCACGATCTTGTCGTCRCCGCCGACGGCCTGAATTCCAAAGCGCGCAACACCTTCGTCGACGTCTTCAAGCCCGACATCGACACCCGCAAGTGCAAGTTCGTCTGGCTCGGCACCAACCAGAAATTCGACGACGCTTTCACCTTCATCTTCGAGAAAACCGAGCATGGCTGGGTGTGGGCGCACGCCTACCAGTTCGACAGCGACACCGCGACCTTCATCGTCGAGTGCAGCGAACAGACTTGGGCTGCTTTCGGCTTCGGCACGATGTCGCAGCAGGAATCGATCGCCGTCTGCGAGCGCATTTTTGCCAAGCATCTTGGCGGCCATGCACTGATGACCAATGCCAACCATATCCGTGGTTCGGCCTGGATCAATTTCCCGCGCGTGCTGTGCGAACGCTGGTCCTACAAGAACCTGGCGCTGATGGGCGATGCTGCCGCATCGGCGCATTTCTCGATCGGCTCCGGCACCAAGCTGGCGCTGGAAAGTGCCGTGGCGCTGGCAGAGTATGTCGAGTCCGAGCCGGACCTCGACGCCGCGTTCCGAAGATATGAGGATGCCCGCCGCACCGAAGTGCTGAAGCTGCAATCGGCGGCGCGCAATTCGCTCGAATGGTTCGAGGAGGTCGAGCGCTATCTCGGCCTCGATCCGGTGCAGTTCAACTATTCGCTCTTGACCCGCTCGCAACGCATCAGCCATGAGAATTTGCGGTTGCGCGATGCCGCATGGCTGGGCGGCGCGGAGGAATGGTTCCAGCGCCAGGCGGGCGCCGGCGGCAACAGCCTGCGCCGCGCGCCGATGTTCGCACCGTTCAAGCTGCGCGACATGACACTGCAGAACCGCATCGTCGTCTCGCCAATGGCACAGTACAAGGCTGTCGACGGCTGTCCGACCGACTGGCATTTCACCCACTATGCCGAGCGCGCCAAGGGTGGCGCTGGCCTCATCTATATCGAGATGACCTGCGTCAGTCCCGAGGGCCGCATCACACCAGGCTGTCCCGGCTTCTATGCGCCCGAACATGAGGTGGCATGGAGGAGGCTGGTCGATTTCGTCCACGCCGAGACGGAGGCGAAGATCTGCGCCCAGATCGGTCATTCCGGCGCCAAGGGCTCGACCCGGCTCGGCTGGGAAGGCACAGATGTCCCGCTGCCCTCAGGCAACTGGCCTGTGATGGCCGCATCGGCTGTTGCGTGGTCACCGCAGAACCAGGTGCCGAAGCCCATGGACCGCGCCGACATGGACAAAGTGCGCGACGAATTCGTGGCCTCGGCGGAGATGGCCGATCGTTGCGGCTTCGACATGCTCGAGATCCATGCCGCGCACGGTTATCTGCTGTCGTCCTTCATCACGCCGGTCACCAACCGGCGCACGGACGCCTATGGCGGCTCGCTCGAAAACCGCATGCGCTATCCCCTGGAGATCTTCCGCGCGGTGCGCGCCGCCTGGCCGGCTGAGAAGCCGATCTCGATGCGCATTTCGGCCAATGACTGGGTCGGCATCGAGGGCGTCACCCCGGCCGACGCGGTCGAAATCGCACGGCTGCTGCATGAGGCCAGTGTCGACATCTGCGACGTCTCGGCCGGCCAGACCTCGGCATTGGCAAAGCCGGTCTACGGCCGCATGTTCCAGACACCGTTTTCCGACCGCATCCGCAATGAGGTCGGCATGGCGACGATGGCGGTCGGCAACATTTACGAACCGGACCATGTCAATTCGATCCTGATGGCCGGCCGCGCCGATCTGGTGGCGCTGGCACGGCCGCATCTGGCCGATCCCTACTGGACGCTGCACGCGGCGGTTACGCTCGGCGACCGCGGTGTCAAATGGCCGGATCCCTATCTGCCCGGGCGCGACCAGCTCTACCGGCTGGCCGAGCGCGACGCTGCGGCGGGGCTGAAAGTATGAGCGCCGCTGCAACGATTGCCGGCAAGCACGCGCTGGTCACCGGCGGCGGCTCCGGCGTCGGCCGGGCCATCGCGCTGGCGCTGGCGGGCGCAGGCATCGACGTGACAATTTGCGGCCGCCGCGACGCGGAGCTCGCCAAGGTCGCCAAGGAGAGCGACCGCATCTTCGGCATTGCCGCCGACGTCACCAATGAGGCGACAATGGCGTCGCTTTACGAGACGGCGCAAGCCGCGCGCGGGCCGATAGACATCGTCGTCGCCAATGCCGGCATGGCCGGCAGCACGCTGGCGCACAAGACCACCCTTGCCGACTGGCAGCGGACGCTGGATGTGAACCTGACCGGTGCCTTCCTGACGGTGAAGCCGGCGCTGGCCGGCATGGCGGTGCGAAAGACCGGCCGGATCGTGTTCGTTGCTTCGACGGCAGGCCTGAAGGGCTACGCCTACGTCGCGCCCTATGTCGCCGCCAAGCATGGCGTCGTCGGTCTGATGCGGGCGCTGGCGGCCGAGACCGCCAAATCGGGCGTCACTGTCAACGCGGTGTGTCCGGGTTTCGTCGAGACCGAGATGCTGGAGGAGTCCATCCAGCGTATCATCGAAAAGACCGGCCGTTCAGCCGAGCAGGCACGGTCGAGCCTTGCCTCGACCAACCCGCAAGGCCGCTTCATCCAGCCGCAAGAAGTTGCCGCCGCCGTGCTGTGGCTGTGTGGCGATGCCGCGGCGTCGATCACCGGACAGGCGATTTCCATCTCAGGAGGCGAAACATGGTAGCCGGCCCCCTGCCCGCGCCGACCGGACCCGGCAAGGACCGGCTGCGTCTGTGGATACGGCTGCTGCGCGCCTCGCGCACGATCGAGGCCGAGCTGCGCGAGCGCCTGAAGAAGGACTTCAACACAACGCTGCCGCGCTTCGACGTGATGGCCGCACTCTATCGCGCGCCCGAAGGCATGCTGATGAGCGACCTGTCGCGCTTCCTTTTGGTATCGAACGGCAATGTCACTGGCATCGTCGACCGGCTCGTATCGGAGGGACTTGTCGCCCGCGCGCGGCGCAATGGCGACCGCCGCACGTCGATGGTGCGGCTGACCGAGGAAGGCTCGAAGGCTTTCGGCATCATCGCCGCGGCGCATGAAGGCTGGATCGGTGAATTGCTGGGCAAGGTCAGCGAGGACGACGCGCGCCGGCTGACCGGCATGCTGACCTCGTTCCGCAGCAACTGGGAGGGACGCGAATGACCGGGATGGCTGGCCTCGAGCCGAAGCATTTCCTCTGGCAGGTCGAGGGCAGGATCGCGAAGGTCCGGCTCGACCGGCCAGAGCGCAAGAACCCGCTGACCTTCGACAGCTATGCCGAGTTGCGCGACACGTTCCGCGACCTCGTCTATGCCGACGACGTCGACGCCGTGGTGTTCCTGTCCAATGGCGGCAATTTCTGTTCCGGCGGCGATGTCCACGACATCATCGGGCCGCTGGTCAAGATGGACATGAAGCAGCTCTTGGCCTTCACCCGCTTGACCGGCGATTTCGTCAAGGCGATGCTGAATTGCGGCAAACCGATCATTGCGGCAGTCGACGGCGTCGCGGTCGGCGCCGGCGCTATCATTGCCATGAGTTCCGATATCCGCATCGCCACGCCGGAGGCCAAGACGGCGTTCCTGTTCAGCCGCGTCGGCCTCGCCGGCTGCGACATGGGTGCCTGCGCGATCCTGCCGCGTATCATCGGCCAGGGCCGCGCCGCCGAATTGCTCTACACCGGCCGCACCATGACGGCGGCGGAAGGCGAGCGCTGGGGTTTCTACAACCGGCTGGTCGATGCCGGTTCGCTTGAGGCCGATGCGCTCGACATGGCGGCGCGCATCGTCTCCGGCCCGACCTTCGCCCACGGGATCACCAAGACGCAGCTCAACCAGGAATGGTCAATGGGTCTCGACCAGGCGATCGAGGCCGAAGCGCAGGCACAAGCAATCTGCATGCAGACGCGCGATTTCGAGCGCGCCTACAAAGCGTTTGTGGCCAAGGAAAAGCCGGTGTTCGAGGGCAATTGATGGCTGACAAGAGTTTCCTTTCCTGGCCGTTCTTCGAAGACCGCCATCGCCAACTGGCCGAGCGGCTGGAGGCGTGGTGTTCGAAAAACCTGCCGGTCGATCACCATGACGTCGATGCCGCCTGCCGCGAGCTGGTGGGCAAGCTCGGCAGGGACGGCTGGCTGAAGCCGACGGCTGTGGACACGGACAATCCGGGACCACTCGACGTGCGCACGCTGTGCATCACGCGCGAGACGCTCGCCCGCCATGACGGGTTGGCCGATTTCGCCTTCGCCATGCAAGGGTTGGGCACCGGCGCGCTCAGCCTGTTCGGCACGCCCGAGCAGCAGCAATGGCTGGCAAAGACACGTGCCGGCAAGGCGATTTCCGCCTTCGCCCTGTCGGAACCGCGCTCCGGCTCGGACGTCGCCAACACCGAAATGACGGCGACCCGCGACGGCGACAGCTATGTTCTGTTCGGTGAAAAGACCTGGATCTCCAATGGCGGCATCGCTGATCTCTATGTCGTCTTTGCCCGCACCGGCGAAGCGCCGGGCGCCAAGGGGCTTTCGGCCTTTCTGGTGCCGGGCGACGCCAAAGGCCTTGGCATCGCTGAACGCCTCGAGGTGATCGCGCCGCATCCGCTGGCGCGGCTGTCGTTCGACCAGGTCCGCCTGCCTGCCTCGGCGCTGATTGGCAGACCGGGCGATGGCTTTCGCATCGCCATGTCGGTGCTCGACGTTTTCCGTTCGACAGTCGGTGCGGCAGCGCTCGGCTTTGCCCGCCGCGCGTTGGATGAAAGCATCAAAAGGGTGGCCGAGCGCAAACTGTTCGGCGCACCGATGGCCGAATTGCAGATGGTGCAGGGTCATGTCGCCGACATGGCGCTCGACGTCGACGTGGCGGCGCTGCTGGTCTACCGCGCCGCCTGGACCAAGGACATGGGTGCCGCGCGCGTCACCCGCGAGGCGGCTATGGCCAAGCTGTTCGCCACCGACAAGGCGCAAGAGGTCATCGACAAGGCCGTACAGCTGCATGGCGGCGACGGCGTTCGCAAAGGCCATATCGTCGAAAGCCTATATCGCGAGATCCGCGCGCTGCGCATCTACGAGGGTGCCTCGGACGTGCAGAAGGTGGTGATCGCGCGGCAGGTGATGGGCGCGGCCTGATGGCAGGAAATTTGACGGGCAATCGATTTTGAGACTTGGTTTTTGGACTACCGGGAGGTTTTGAATGCACGAGATCCTGCAGCCGGAAGGCTGGGCAAAACCTGTCGGCTACGCCAATGGCGTTGCGGCGCGCGGCAAGCTGGTCTTCGTCGGCGGACAGGTCGGCTGGAACGGGCAGTGTCAGTTCGAGACTGACGATTTCGTCGGCCAGGTGCGGCAGACGCTTGAGAACATCGTGGCGGTGCTGGCGGAAGCCGGGGCCGGGCCGCAGCATATCACCTCGATGACCTGGTATTTCACCGACAAGGCCGAATACCGCGCCAATCTCCGGGGCATCGGCGAGGCCTATCGCGAGGTGATCGGCCGGCATTTTCCGGCGATGGCCGCCATGCAGG